>CAYPWI010000075.1:2926-8120 GCA_964414395.1 uncultured Ruminococcus sp. | reverse complement strand
AGAACGTCCATGGCAAGGCGACGATCATTCAGAAGATGAACGGCGAGTATGACGAGAAGTTCCCGCAGGCGAGAGCGCTCTATCTTTATATGTATATGCACCCGGGCAAGAAGCTGAATTTTATGGGAAGCGAGTTCGGGCAGTTCCGCGAGTGGGACGAGAGCCGCGAGCAGGATTGGGACATACTCAAATACCCCAAGCACGACAGCTTCCGCCAATTTATGACGGAGCTGAACAAGCTCTATCTGTCGAACCCCGCGTTCTCCGAAAAGGATTTTGACACGAGCGGCTTCTGCTGGATAGACTGCGACAATGTTGAAAACTGCGTTTACGCGATAGAACGCCAAGGCGGCGGGAAGACGCTGGCGGCTGTCTTCAATTTCGGCGACACGGAGAAGGATTATTCCGTCACGAAATACAAGGGTCGCGCGGCGAAGATCCTGCTTCATACAGATTGGAACCGCTTCGGCGGAGATACATTTGATAACTCCCCGTGCGACATCACGGCGCTGAAACTGCCGCCGTTCTCGGGCGTACTGTTCGAGATAAAGTAAGCGAATACATAAAAAACTCCCGCGGTTCGTCAAACAAACCGCGGGAGCATTTTATACCGTCTTGGAAACGTCTATCCATTCTTTGTAACCAGAGCATTTTTCAAGCTCTTCGATAGTCAGCTTGACGGCGGAATTTCCGCTGCCGCAGGCGGGGTAAACGTGATCGAAGCGTTTCAGCGACACATCGAGATAGACCTCCACGCCGTCGTTTATCCCGAACGGGCACACGCCGCCCACCTCGTGACCGATAAGCTCCGATACCTGTTCGGCTGTGAGCATTTTCGCCTTCGTTCCGAACTGTGCCTTATACTTGGGATTGTCGATCTTCACATCACCTGCCGCGAGTATCATCACGGGCGTATCGTTCACCATAAAAGTGAGCGATTTCGCTATTCTGGCGGGTTCGCACCCGAGCGCCGCCGCGGCGAGTTCCACAGTGGCACTGCTCTGATCGAAAAATTGAATTCTGTCTCCAAATCCGAGATCTTCAAGATACTTCTTAGCTTTTTCGGCGGACACAACTACACTTCCTTTGAATTTATCAGACCGGCTCTACATAATACCCATTCGCGCGAACTCCGTCGATCGCGTTTATAAAGTCGCTGAACTTCCCGTAGCCGTAATCCGTGAAATCAAAGCCGGGGAACTTCTTCTTTATCCTCATGCTGAGCGCCTTTACGCTGCGGCTGCCCTCGCCGCGCGCGAAGTCGTACACGAACTGTTCTATCTCGTCAGTGCGGCTGAGGAATTCCTGATCTATGCTCAGACGGTTGTCGTTCACGCTCACGCCCGATATCTCAGATACCAGCTTCTTCATGGAGCTGAATCCCAATTCCTTGAGATAGCCCTTGCCGTACTTCTCGCTCAACACCTTGCCAAGCGCGGGCAGCGAGATGCCGTTTTCGCTCTGCGCCGCGTGAGAGAGGATATCGCGCTTTACGGAATTGATCTCTGCCTTTTCGGGCTTCTCGCGATCTTCGGAGATCGGTTCGGAGACCTCTTCCGCTTCGTGCTCTGTCACCTCGGGAGCGGGTGCTTCCGACTGTTCCGCGTTTCTATCCTTGAGGACGGGCTTCTTTACTTGCTTGGTCTCGGATTTGGTCTCGGGCTTTGCCGCGGCAGCCGATCTGTTCGGCTGCTGACCCGGATAGACCCTGTTCTTCATGGCATACACATCGGGAACTGCTTCCACTATTGCCGCGAAATCGCTGAATTCAAGTTCCGATACATAGTTCTTGCCGTATTTTTCGAGCAGCATATTGTTCAGCTGTCCTAAATTTCCGCCGTCGGGCATATTTTCCGACGCGTAATTTACAATGTCGCGCTTCACATTGGCGAATGTAAGCTCGGGCTTTTCGGCGGGCTTCTGTGCCGCCGTACCCTTGAAGCTTATAGAAGTGCCCGACCGCGTAACATTCGGCAGCCTGTCGATAAACTTTGAAAAACGCTTTGAGCCGAACTGCGAGTAATCGATCTTTCCATACATACGGGTAAGATACTTCTCGATCGTCAGCATATTGTCCTGCTGTTCGCCGTTTATTTTGAGATAATCGAGAATAGCCTTTTCAAGCTCCGCCATAAGGGTCTCGCTTGCCTCCTTGGGAGGAACGGGACGTACAGGGGGAGCGGGAGGGTTTTTCTTCTTGAAGGTGACAAATGTCCCCGTGCGGCGGAGCTCCTTGAAGCTGTCAATGAAGTTCGACAGCCGCTTGTAGCCCAGCTGGTCGAAGTCTACGTTTCCGAATTTGGACGTGATAAACGAATCTATCTTCCCGAGATCGAGTCGCTTGTCGTCGTTCTCCTTGACGAAATCGATGACCGCGCGGCGCAAAGAGTTCTCGTCGAAGTCCTCCACCATATCACACACCTGATTGAGGTAGCTGAAATGGTGGCAGCTCGAAGTGAACGCCAGCGGGGTCTTCACCTCGCCTATCCCGACGACCAGCTTTCCCGCCTCTCTCAGTCTTATCGCCAGCCGCGTGAAATCGCTGTCGGACGTTACCAGCACGAAACCGTCCACCGCGCCGCCGTACAGCAAGTCCATTGCGTCGATTATCATAGAGAAATCGGTCGCGTTCTTCCCCGTGACATAGCAGGTCTGCTGCACGGGCAGTATCGAATTATTCATCGCCGGCACGCGCCAGCCTGTGTTGTTCTTTACCCAGTCCCCGTAGACGCGCTTGTATGTAAGCTCGCCGTACTTGGAAGCCTCCTGTAATATAAACTGCGCGTATTTCGCCGATACATTGTCGCTGTCTATAAGCAGCGCCAGTTTTTTCTCGTCTGCCATAAATCTCCTATCTGAAAAGCAATTCGCAAAGCGCAAAACTTACTTCGCGCGAAGCGCGAAGTAAGTTTTGCTAGCCGGTTGACACGGCGTGTCGGGCTGCGCCCGTCACGCCGCGCCAACCGCTTTTGCGAATTGCATGGGTTTCCGGAATGTTGTTCTTGTTTAGTCAGATCGCCACCGGTATCTTTTCGCTGAATTCGTGGTACTTATAATCCTCGGCGGTGAAGCTGTATTTTGTGAATTTGTAGAAGTCCGTGATATCCTCGACGATCATCTTGGGGGCGGGGAGGGGCTTTTGCTCTATCAGGCGGCGCACTATATCCACATGGCGGTCATAGATATGCGCGTCGGCTATGACGTGAACGAGCTCTCCCGGCTCCAGCCCCGAAGCTTTGGCAAACATCGTCACCAGCGCCGAGTATTGGCACACGTTCCAGTTGCTTGCCATCAGCATATCCTGCGAGCGCTGATTGAGTATCGCGTTAAGTTTCCCGCCGCTCACGTTCAGCGTCAGCGAATAGGCGCAGGGGGCGAGCGCCATTTCGTTAAGATCCGCGTGATTGTACATATTCAGAAGAATTCTCCGCGAGGCGGGATTATTTTTCAGATCATACAGCGCCTTGTCGACTTGATCGAACTCGCCCTCCGGGTACTTGTGCTTTACGCTCATCTGATAGCCGTAGGCTTTGCCGATGCTCCCGTTCTCGTCCGCCCACTCGTCCCATATGTGGGTGGAAAGCTCGTGTATATCGTTGGACTTCTTCTGATATATCCACAATATCTCTTCTATCGCGGAGCGGTAGTAAGTCCTCCGCAGTGTCAGCAGCGGGAATTCACGTGACAGATCGTAGCGGTTGACCACGCCGAATTTCTTTATCGTGTGCGCGGGCGTGCCGTCCTCCCAGTGCGGACGGACGGTGAGATCGCTGTCGGATATCCCGTGGTCTAAAATATCACGGCAGTTCTCTATAAATATTTCGTCTGCTCTGCTCATATTATCTCCTAATTTTAATTAAGACGCTTCCGCACCGCTATTGCGGAAAGCGGCGGATCACAGCTCACTTAACACAAACACATCGTAGATCACGCGGATAGCGTTCTCAAAGTCCTTCTCGTCGATGCCGATTATGATGTTGAGCTCGCTCGAGCCCTGATCTATCATGCGGATATTGATGTCCGCGTGAGAGAGCGCCGCGAAAACGCGCGTCGCGGTACCTTTTTTCGATCTCATTCCGCGTCCCACGACCGCGATAAGCGCCAGACCGTCTATGATCTCGAGGTGATCGGGTCGGAGCACGTCCTTAAGGCGCTCCGTGATCTTCTCACGCTGTCCGTCAAGCTCCTTGGAGTTCACGACTACCGTCACGGTGTCGATACCCGTCGGCATATGCTCGGGGAATATACCGTGATTTTCGAGGACTTGCAGCATACGGCGCATAAAGCCGTTTTCGGAATTCAAGCGGTCTTTCTCGATGGAGATCGCCGAAAAGTCCTTCTTGCCCGCGATGCCCGTTATGAGATACTTCGGAGAATTTTCCGTTCCGCCGGGAACGATGAGCGTTCCGGGATCCTTCGGCGCGTTGGTGTTCTTGATGTTTATGGGAATATTCGCGCTGCGCACGGGGAAAATCGCGTCCTCGTGCAGAACGCCCGCGCCCATGTAGGACAGCTCGCGCAGCTCGGAGTAGGTGATCTCCTCAATGCCCGCGGGGTCGGTGACTATGCGCGGATCGGCTACCAGAAATCCGCTCACGTCTGTCCAGTTCTCGTAAAGCTCCGCGCCGACCGCCTTGGCTACCAGAGAACCCGTAAAGTCGCTGCCGCCGCGCGAGAAGGTCTTGATCGAACCGTCGGGCATAGCGCCGTAAAATCCCGGAATGACCGCCTTGGGTGTCTTTTCGAGAATTGCGCCCAGGCAGGCGTTGGTGATCCCCCCGTCGAAATTGCCCTTGTGATCGAAGAAGATGCCTTTTGCTGCGTCAACGAACGCAAATCCGAGATACTCCGCGAGTATGCGTCCGTTGAGGTACTCGCCGCGGGAAGCCGCGTAGTCGCGGTTCGCGCCGTCGCGGAAGTCCGCGCCTATCTTCACATACTCGTCCTCGAGCGACATCTTGAGCCCCAGATCGGAGATTATCCCGTCAAAGCGCTCGCGCACGGGAGCGAACGCCTTCGCGAAATCCGCGCCCTCCGATACGCTGTCATAGCACTTGTACAAAAGATCGGTCACCTTTGTGTCGTCTTTAAAGCGCTTTCCCGGCGCGGAGGGCACCACATAGCAGCGCGCCTCGTCCGCGCGGATTATATCGGCGACCTTCTTAAACTGCTTCGCGTCCGCGAGAGAGCTGCC
>CAYPWI010000075.1:0-2826 GCA_964414395.1 uncultured Ruminococcus sp. | reverse complement strand
CGCGGATTATATCGGCGACCTTCTTAAACTGCTTCGCGTCCGCGAGAGAGCTGCCGCCGAACTTGACTACCTTGCTCATTGCCAAACCCCTTTCGATAAATAAAAAGCAACATATAAAATTATTGTATCATAATTCTATTAAAAATGCAAGGGGTTTTATTCAAAAAATGCCGTATTTATTGCGCTTTGGACGATATTTTTTTATTTTTTCCTCTTGACAAATACCCCCACGGGGTATATAATAATCTTAAAGGTTGGTGAAATGATGGAAAAATGTCCTAAGTGTGAAAAGAAAAAAGTGCGTTCTCCCGAGGAGTATAAAAAGCTGATAAACCGGCTCAACCGAATTTCCGGTCAGATAAACGGCATAAAGAAAATGGTCGAGGACAGCGCCTATTGTCCGGATATCCTGTTACAGGTCGCCGCCGCCAACGCCGCGCTGAATTCATTCAGCAAGGAATTATTGGCAGAGCATATAAGAACGTGCGTTGCAGATAATATCAAGAACGGGAATAATGAAGTCATAGACGAGCTTGTAGTTACTTTGCAAAAACTTATGAAATAGAGAAAGTGACAGGCGGCGCATCAAAAGCACGCCGCCATAAGAATAACATTTCGGAGAGCGATGAAATTTCAAAACGCGGCGAACGAGAAATTCCGCGCGCAGCGAAGCAAGCACGGAATGTCTCGCGAGCCGGCGAGCGTTTCTTGGAGCGCGAAGCGCGGAAAGAAACGCGGTTTTAAAATTTCCATTCAAATAAGCCATTCCGCGCGCAGCGAAGCGAGCACGGAATGGCTCGCGAACCGGCGAGCATTTTACTTAGCGCAAAGCGCTAAGTAAAATGCGATTTTGAAATTTCTATTCAAATTAAGAGGTAAATATGCAGCAATATAATGTTACGGGAATGAGCTGCGCGGCGTGTTCCGCGCGTGTTGAAAAGGCGGTGAACGCCGTTAATGGAGTGTCGCAGTGCTCGGTGTCGCTGCTGACGAATTCCATGGGCGTGGTGGGCACGGCGTCTCCCGCCGAGGTGATAAAGGCGGTGACGGACGCGGGCTACGGCGCTTCCGTAAAGGGAGCGAAGTCGGAAAGTTCCGGTAATTCCGATGAAGAGGCGCTTGCCGACCGAGAAACTCCCAAGATGAAAATGCGCCTTTTCTGGAGCTTGGGATTTCTGATCGTGCTTATGTATATCTCTATGGGCGGCATGATGTGGGGGTGGTGGCTCCCGCCGTTTTTAGCTGACGATCATGTGGCAATGGCGCTTGCTCAGCTGCTGCTTACGGGGATAATAATGGTGATAAATCAGAGGTTCTTCATAAGCGGCTTTAAGGGAATTATCCACAAAGCGCCGAATATGGATACTTTGGTATCGCTCGGCGCGGCAGCGGCGTTCGGGTACAGCGTCTACGCCCTGTTCGTTATGAGCAACGCTCAAAGCACGGGAGATCACGAGACGGTCATGAAATATATGCACGAGCTGTATTTCGAGAGCGCGGGCATGATCCTGACGCTGATAACTCTCGGAAAGCTGCTGGAAGCCTATTCCAAGGGGAAGACCACCAACGCGCTGAAAAGTCTGATGAAGCTTGCTCCCAAGACCGCCGTGCTTATCCGTGACGGGGAAGAAGTCACCGTCCCCGCGGAACAGGTCAAGATAGGTGATATTTTCGCGGTCAAGGCCGGCGCGGCGGTGCCCACGGACGGCGTTATCATTGAGGGCGAAACAGCGATCGACGAATCCGCGCTGACGGGCGAAAGTATTCCCGTTGACAAGATCGTCGGCGATGAAGTCTCGGCGGCGACCATCAATCAGTCGGGATATATCCGCTGTCGGGCGACGCGCGTCGGCGAGGACACTTCTTTATCACAGATCATCAGAATGGTGAGCGACGCGGCGGCTACCAAAGCGCCCATAGCGAAGATAGCGGATAAGGTCTCGGGCGTGTTCGTGCCCGTGGTCATCTGCATAGCGCTTGTTACTATCGCCGTATGGCTGCTGACGGGGAACGGGGTCGGCTACGCGCTCGAGCGCGGCATCTCCGTGCTCGTCATCTCTTGCCCGTGTGCTTTGGGCTTAGCCACGCCCGTGGCGATCATGGTGGGGAACGGCATAGGCGCGAAGAACGGCATATTGTTCAAGACCGCGGTATCCCTCGAGGAAGCGGGCAAGGTCGAGATAATAGCGCTCGACAAGACGGGCACTATCACGGAAGGAAAGCCCGCCGTGACGGAGATAGTTCCAAGCTCGGGTATCTCCAAGGAAGAGCTTTTGCAAGCGGCATTCTCGTTGGAACAGCGCAGCGAGCACCCGTTGGCGCGTGCCGTCATTGACTACGGCAAGGATCGCGGACTGACCGCCGAGGAACCCGAGAAGTTTGAAGTCCTGCGCGGCGCGGGAATAGCCGCGACACTTCACGGCGCTCGATATATCGCGGGAAATCTGAGGCTCTGCGAGACCTATTGCGATATCCCCGAGGATATGCGGAAAGAATACGAGCGATTGTCCTCGGAGGGTAAAACTCCGCTCTTCTTCTGCCGCGAACAGGCGCTTATCGGCATAATAGCGGTCGCCGATAAGATCAAGGAAGATTCCGCAAAGGCTATAGAGCAGCTGAAAAATATGGGTATACGCACGGTAATGCTGACGGGCGACAATCCCCGCACCGCCGAGGCTGTCGGCAAGACAGCGGGTGTTGATGAGGTCATAGCGGGCGTTCTCCCGGGCGGCAAGGAAGACATTATCAAGGAATTGAAAACGCGCGGAAAGACCGCTATGGTCGGCGACGGCATAAACGACGCGCCCGCGCTCACAAGAGCGGATA
>CAYPWI010000074.1:0-8151 GCA_964414395.1 uncultured Ruminococcus sp. | reverse complement strand
ATCATTCCTTTCAGAAACCGATATTCACGAACTGTTCTCCGCCAAAATCTCGGCGGCGTTTTCCCGATCCCGGGAAAACAGAAGCGGAATTCTCCGCGTTTTCTTTATAATAACGGCAAACATCTTGAAATATCCGCCCAAATATGTTAAAATAAAGGTATCTTATTTTAAGGAAGTGTTTTCAATGTTCAACGCCATAGCGACAATGGACACGGTATTCGTCGTTGCCTACGCTATAATAGCTTTCCTGTTCGGGTCCGTCATCGGCAGCTTCTTGAACGTCGTCATTCTGCGCACGCCCTTGAAGCAGTCCATCATCACCGAGCCCTCGCACTGTTTTTCCTGCGGACACAAGCTCGCGTGGTATGATATGTTCCCCATTTTCAGCTGGCTGCTTTTGCGCGGTCGCTGCCGCTACTGCAAAGCGCCCTATTCGCCGCGCTATATGATCTTCGAGGCGATAACCGCCGTGCTGTATTGTCTGGCGTTCCTCGTCTTCGGGTTTACCTTGCAGCTCGCCTATTCGGCGGTGCTGTTCGCGGTGCTGGTGGTCTTGAGCGGCGTGGATATCGACCACTATGAGATACCCTATTGGTGCAGCGCCGTTGTCGCCGTGCTGGGTATATCCTCTTTCTTCGTTTTGCCCGAGGAATGTCCATGGCACGAGCGCCTTATCTCGTTCGGAGTGATCGTCGTGCTCTTCGGCATCATGGTGCTTATCGGAGGAATGGGCGGAGGTGATCTCCAGCTCATGGCGGGAGCGTCGCTTCTGCTCGGTTACAGGATCTTCGCCGCGCTGCTCATTGGCATCGTCCTCGGCTCGATCTACGGGATAATCAAGAAAGTCCGCGACAAGAAGGACGAGAAAGAGATAACCGACAAGATACGCGAGCTTACCGAGGATTGGTACGGCAAGCAGCTCGACCGTGATATCGGCTATGTCACCGACGGAAAAGACGATATCATCGTCGGCAGCATCAGCGACGGCAAGCCGGATATCGAGTGGGAGTTCCTCGAAGAAGGGAACTGGAAGGGGCTTCCCGACAAGGCGGCTCTCAGCCGCGCGCTCCGCGACAACGTTTCCGACGAGCGCGAAGGCGGATTTAAGATCTTTATAAGCGGCAGTGAGATCAAAAAGATCAAATACTCCCGCCGCATGGTCTTCGGACCGTTCCTCGCCATTGGCATAGCCGCGGCTTGGCTGGTCGGATTTCAGATGGTCGGCTGGTATATCAGCCTGTTCTGATCTTATCAAATAAGCGTTTCACATAAGCCCGCTCCCGAATTGGGGGAATGGGCTTATGTCGAACGCTTATACACCGTATCGCGTTCCGCTGAGGTCTCCCTCGGCGGAACGCGTTTTATTCGGTGAATGTTATTTATCACGTCGCGGGCACGGGATCGGGCTCCGAGGTGGAGGAAGAGGAAGCCGGCGCCGAGGTGTCGGGATCCTTGCCCGTCTTGGTCTTGCGCGCTATGTAGTAGATGAAGGTGTTGGGGTAATAGTATAGACCTCCGTCATCACCGGTGTATCTGTATCCAAGATCGATGCCGTAAGCACCCATATAGCTCGGAACGGTCTTTCCGTGGGAGTCCGTCGCCTCATGTGCCCATATCTCGGGCTGTATCTTATATACGCCCTTGTTGAGCAGATTGCTCTTGATGTTGGGGAACTCCGTGAAGGTCACTCCCGAGAATGTAGCCGAGGCTTTCTTTCTCTCGACTTCGGCTGCGTTGTAGCACCTGTCGCTCAGATACACCTCTGTGGTGATCTTGAGTCCCGGCGCTATGTCCAACTTATCGTCGGACACCTGGTCCACGCCGCCCAACTGATATTGGTTGCTGTAGTTCTCAAACTTGACTATAGGGTAAAGCCCGTCGTAGAACACGGGATCGAATACGAGCTCCGCTTCGTCCGGATAAAGCCGTCCGGTAGTCTGGTCGACCTTCTCATTTGTGAGCATAAGCTTCTTTCGCCCGCCCGTACCGGGGATCTCCTTCCAACGGATACCGATGCACTTAAGCTCAAACACCTCGCCCGCCAGATCGTTCTTCAAGCAGCCCAGCATATCGGACAAACCCTTGTCCTTATACTTTTCAAACTCGGAACCCGAATATTTCACGGCTGCTATGGGCAGATCGCCCGTCGCTTTATCCGTATCGCTGCTTGCACAGTAGGAGAACGTCTGCACATAGAACGCGTACTGTATGCTGTTGGCGATATAAGAATCTATCGCCTCCGAGAGCATTACCGCGCGGGCGTTCTGCTCCTTTTCGCGCACGCCCGAGAGAATGGGGGAGGCGAACGCGCAAACGCCAAGGACCAGTATTCCCAGCAAGGCGCACGCGATTATCACCTCGACCAGCGTAAAGCCGCCTTTGTTGCGCAGACGCAGCAATCTCTTCATTTTTCTGAACATATTGCCACCTCCGCTTATTTTTTAATGTAGTGTCTCTGCTGTAGGTAAGCGCCGTAGATGTTTACATGAGTAGTTTTTCCATCGTTTTTGTACGTGGGTTTACCATTGGTATCGTATTCGTCCTCATAAACGGGACAAGGCGGGTACGCTGTTGCGCCCGATACTACTGAACTCGGCTCGCCGTTTGCACCGAATGAATCTTTGGTTATATGCGGGTCGCCGACAAACTCAACATAGAATGTGCTGGTCTCATTGAAGCGCACTCCCTTATTATCCAAGCCGCCGTCCTTATCATTGCCTGTTTTGAACGGAGAACCGATCCTGACAACATTGCTTCCCATCTTCTCGACAGTGTACTTATTATTGTTGTAGTCGACATCGGATAAGGTATCGGACGTTGTAAGCCCCGATGATTTTATCTTTGACCAATCGGTGATCTTTTTGAGATACCCGACCTTTGAGATCACAGCCTCTTTATAAACGTCCTTAGTATAGGTATTGTTGCTCTTGTCGGTGTACTCAACAGCGCTCTTTGCCGCGTCAAGTGCTTCCTTTTTGCTCTCCTCGGTATCATCCTTGGGGCAGCAATAGAAGTGCAGCCTGTACTGAGAATACGGTACGTCCTCCGCCTTCAAAGTCGGGTCTAAACCGGGTCCGCTTGATGCCGCGCATACGATAATGTAGCGCGTATGACCGTCGGGAATAGCCATAGGATCATCCTTTTTGTACTTGTAATCGTCCTTGTAGACGTGAAGCATCGTAACATCAGCTATACCGCCTGTTCCGGTGATCCTCGTATCCATTCTCGAAGCCTGAGAACCCGAGCCGTTGCCGCCCGAGCCGTCACTGCCGCCTACCGGCAGCCCCTCACCGCTTGAAGCGTAATCCACGGGTGATACGAAGTAGCTGAGCCCCTCAGCGTCAAACTCCGCGTCCTCCATTGCGGAAAGCCTGTCATAATTTATTTCTACCGTTGTGCCGTCCGACAGCGTAACAGCGATCTTACCGTCAGCGCCATCGTAGTCGTCCTTCTTTTTTTCTATCTGCGTCAGCCGCTTCTCCTGCTCATTAAGCTCCTGCTGATATTTCGTGTTCTGCACTCTGGCGGTCACCGACAGATTTAAGATCTGAACTATCATCGAAGCCATGATCGCGAAAACGGCAAACGCGACGATTATCTCCACCAAGGTAAAGCCGCTTCTCTTTGAATAAAACCTTTTCAACATTTCGCAGCACCTCCTTTAGTGAGCCTTGAGCGAGATCTTCCAGCCCTTGCTTGCCACGCCCTGCATAGCGTCCTTCTTACACTCGTCGCTCATAAGGTCGTTTGGCATCTTATCGGGCCAACAAGCAACTATTGACATAGAGTCGTCGATTATGTAGTCGGATACGGTCATACCGCCGAACAGTCTTACCATTCCGCCGCCGGCGTTTTCTCCGTATGCCTTGAAGGTCATATACGGAGCATAGATATATCCGAAGAAAGAGTTTTGCTTGATCTTAGTTCCTGCTTCGGTTATCGACAAACGGATATTCGCGCTCTCTTCGCAGGATATGAGGAAGATGTTCGTATTAGGATATATGACATTGCCCTCGCTGTCCTCCATTCTATCCTTGAGCGTGGAATGACTTGCGAGATATTTGTCTATCTCTTCTCTTCCGACATGGTTTTTACATTCGCCCTCGTGTTTGGCCTTCTTCTCGGGCTTGCAGTTGGCACAGTACTCATTGAGTGTCCCGTGAACGGTACACTTTACGACCGTCATTTTGCCGCCGCACTTAGGGCACTTGTTCGTGCTGTCGGTTTCTTTGTATTCGCAGCCGCAGCCGCCCTCGCCGGACTTGCAGGTCGTGTGGATAAATCTCTCAAGCCCTTCATCCGACTTGATACCATCTACACCTTTATCTATGTTGTTAGCATCATAGATGGTCGAGCTTTCCCAATAACCGCCGTCGCTGTTGTATCTTTCCTTATACAGGCTTCCGTACTTTGTTGTATCCTCGGTGCCTCCGCCAAGCACGAACCATCCGTAGTGCATAAACTTGACACTATCAAGATCTTGATATGTTACACCCTTTGGAACATCAACAACGACCGAGCCGCGCCCCTTCACCAGTATGCTCATATATGTGCTGGTAGAATGTGAGCTGTATGGATACCACGAAAAGGCTTCTTTTTTGTTATCGGGTTTTCCGCCCGGACCTGTAAAGTCTCTGTTGGGCTGGACGCGGATAGTATAGGTATTATCTTCGTCCTCGCCCGTATCGATAATGAGCGTGATATTGTTGTATTGGTTTCCGTTATCCGAAGTGACGTCATCGATAACGCAGCCTTCCTCCACGCCCTTTCGATATTTTAATATGATCGTGGGAACGACGTTGGAATCAGATTTGCTCTGCACGAATTTAAGGGTCTTATGTACTGCTTTCTTATTTGTTTCATCCAGTTCCTTGACATATTTGTCCTTCTTGGGCTCGCTGTCGTTTATCACCCATTTGTAATAGGTGTTTGTAGCGGTCTTCTCGTCAAGCGTCTTTATCATCTCATCGACCGTCATGTAGTTTTTGTCTACGTCTTTGATCGTTGAGCTCCATTTGCCCTTGGGAGAGACCTCTCCGGTTATTATAGGCTTATCGACAGTGCTGCCGCCTTTCACAAGATATACCTTGCCGTTAGTGTAAAAATTGGAAGCCTTACCGGAAATATCCTCGTGAAGATAAACATCTCCATCAACGAAATGAATGGAGTCGTCCATGCCGTTTCCGAACGCGTACCAATTTCCAAGCGTGTAGACCAGAGCGTTATTGAAACCGCCCTGCTGCTTTATAATACAGTCTCCGCCCGTCATAACAATGCTTTTTTCCTTGATATCGGCAAAGTCAACAGGTCCGTTGAAATCTGCGGTATATGTG
Organism: uncultured Ruminococcus sp.; assembly: GCA_964414395.1. Classification (GTDB taxonomy): domain Bacteria; phylum Bacillota; class Clostridia; order Oscillospirales; family Ruminococcaceae; genus CAG-115. Next base: position 2,818 of record CAYPWI010000074.1, on the reverse strand, counting down.
TTTCTTATCGCGAATGTCTGCTTCCTGGTCTTGCTCGGTATTAAATATTGGTGAGACAACAGCGATCCGCCTGTGGAAAGATCTCCCCACAGCTCCATATTCTTACCGCCGTAAGCGTTTACGATCGTCATCTCGTTATCGAAAAACACGTCGGTAACGAACTTACCGCCGTCCAGGAATACATCGTTGGGTACGTATCCTGTCGCCGCGAACACCTGCGCCGTCGCGGGAGCCGCTTCCGCTTCCGCCGCCTCATAATATATGATAGTGTGATAAACGGAATTCGAGCCGTTTACAACGGAGGTCGTCGTAATATCGAACACCATCTTCTCAACTCCGCCCACCGTCTCATTGGGAAGTCTCATGATCTCGACCGTATACGCTCCGAGATCGCTGTCGTTTTCCTTGCCGGTGGCAAGACCCAGCTCTTTAAATCCGTTTGCGCCCGCCGAAAGCTTTTCGCCTTCTTTAAGCTTTGTCATTGCGTCCGTAAGCGTGCTCAGCTGTCCGTCCATCATACCGGCTATCATCGCGTCGTTTATCGACGATGCCGACTGCTTGGACTGCTGCTGATTAAAGATCGCGTATTGTGTGGAACGCGAGGATATGACAGAAAAATACATCGCCATACAGCTTATCATAAGAGCTGTCATTGTGCTGATGACCATAAACAGCGCGCTTCCGCGGTTACTGGTATATTTCCTCAGCAATTGCATTGCGTCGTCCTCCTTTCAAAGTGTCAAGCCTTCATAAGGCGAATTATTCCGTTATGCCGTCCTGCGCGTCCAGCTGAGCCTTCGGATCCTGCATACGCTCGATGCTGAGGAACGTAAGGGTATCGCTTAACTGATAAGTCGGCGTGTAATCCAGAAGATCCTCGTCATCGGGATTTTGGGGATTTTCGGGATTTTCGGGGGTCTCGGGATTTTCGGGCTCATCTCCCTCATCAAGCTTGAATCCGTCCTCACGCATATAGTTTCTGCCTATGCGGGAGAGCTCTTCAACGCTGTCCTCTGCCGCCGTGCTGTAGAAGTCTTCTACTTCGGTATACGAAAGCACGATGCCGGAGATGCTCATCGCTTTTCTAACGGGCTCGGCGGAGCCTTCTTCACGGATCCTGTAATCATTGACCGCGTCCGCGAACTTCATAAGATCGTTTCTTGTAAGAGTGGAGACCGTAAACGCCACCTGAGAAGCGCCGACTGTCTGAGACTCGCTCAGCGCCGTCATAAGAGCCGTCATACGCGCCTCGTTCTTGGCTTCCTCTTCGGTGAGCTCAACGGTAACGCCCTGGTTTACGTAGGTTTTCAGCGCGTAGGAGACCTCGGAAGGCGTATAGAACGCTACGCTGAGATCCTGTGTGGCGGGCTCCTCGACCGTCAGCTCCTCGACAACAACGGGGAAGTCGAGCTGCTGCAAAAACGCTCTGAACGTGTTATCCGCCTCATAAGAGGAAAGCTCGGGGAAGAACATATCCGCAAGGTGCTCGCCCTCTTCATACTGCGCTTCGATCTTGGTTCTGAGCTCGGGCTTGAGCTTCTGACGCTCCTGAGCCTCTTGAAGCTCGGTCCGACGCTGAGTGAGCGTCGCCTGCGTTCTTCCGACCTCTTCAAACTTCGGCTTTACCAGCAAAAACGCGCCCAAAGCGAGAATTACTATCGCGAGAATGATAAGCGCGCCGATACGCTCTTGTTTACTGAGTTTCATTATTGAGCCACCTCCGGATTTTCTTCGTTATTCAAGCCAAGATCCTCGTCAATATCGGTATGGAGCTCATCGCTTCCGGGTCTGAGCTGCATGGACATATCAAACGTGAAATATGTGTCGTATTGAACGAGCTCCTTGTTGGCAGCCGTGCTGTTCTGGAACAGCTGCATTTCCTTGAGGATGGCGTATGTAGCCTGCTCATCGAGATTATTCTTGGAAAAGCCCGTGTATGTCACGCCCTGGAAATAAGTCTGACCGTATTTGTTGAGAACGTCCTCGGTCAGCGCCTTGGCGTATTTCGCGGGGATATCCGTGGGATCGCCCTTGCACAAGCCCTTGAACGTAACGTTCACTTGATTTCCCGAGATCGACAGCGAGGAGATGTCCAGGCGCTGTCCCTCCGTGAGGATGCTGCCCTCAAAGTTCAGCAGATTATCGGGAAGCATCGCGGTAAGATCGCCGTAATTCACAAGAAGCCCTTCAATAGCAGCGGAGTTATCCCCGACGACCGTGGGAAGCGGCTCCTTCAACTTGTCAAGCACGAGCGACTGCGCCTTCGGGCTGTAGTTGAACAGCAGCTTTACCTTATTTACCGTATCATTGTAATTCTCAAAGCCCTCGAGCATCGTCTCTCTTGCCGTCACGACCGCGAGATCGTTTTGAAGAACGGGATCGTTTATCTGACTTTGAACGGCGTTGATCTCCTTATTAAGAGACTCATTCCAGAAATGCGCCGCGAAATACACGCCGCCTACGACCGCCGCCGAGCCGACCAGAACGCCGAGCAGCGCCAGCACGAAGCCGTTCGAGCCCTTGGACTCCTTCGCGGAGGTAGCTTCGAGCAGGTTGATGTGCTCGAGTTCCTTATCGCGGCGGTAGAGCGCGCCGATAGCGTTCGCGAACTTCGTAAAGTCGAACTGGACGGTCGTGCTGATGTTCGCGGGCATAGACAGCATATTTACGGGGATATTGAACGAGCCGAGCGCGTTGGAGATCTCGATAAAGCGGTCGATCTCACCGTAGAACAGTATCTCCTTGATGTTGCTCGAAGTGCCCCTCTGCTGAATGAACTGTATCATTCTGAACAGGTTCTCGTAAACCGCGCGGGAAA
>CAYPWI010000073.1:0-8174 GCA_964414395.1 uncultured Ruminococcus sp. | reverse complement strand
CATTACTACATAAAATCTACGGATTTTAAGCAATACACAAAGTCAAAAAGGCACATTTCCACATCGGGTGGGGAGACTTCGGTTGAAATAGAGTTTCTTGGCAGACACATCCCGCTGCTGCGTTTTCATACAAAAATCGGAAGTGATGGGCGTGTTTTCGCAAGGGTAAAGCGCACCGCGAGCGGAGATATTTTGCCGCACGTTTTTCGCCAGCGTGTGGGCGGTCAGCATATAGGGTTGTTTGAGCGCGTTGGCGACAGCCGTCTGCCTATCGAGGAAAAATTCGGTCCGTCCACCCCGCAGATGATGAGTGCAAATGACGATTTGTCGCAGGAGATCGGCGATAAAGTGAGGGAAACATTTGACAACCGTATCGAGCATGAGATCCTTGCTGTACTTAATGGGTGGAGGAACTGAAATTGACTGTAGTAGACTTATTAAACGCTTTGAAAGCGCTTTGTGAGGACGAGGTAAAGAACATGATCTTGCCTACCGCTGTCCAAAACGGAGATAAAAAGCGTATCGTTCGCGCTCCCGAATTTTATCTGCAAAGACTGCCTAAGTCGGAGAACGCGAAAAAGCTTGCGCCGTACTGCATTATCCAAGCCATACATACAAAGCACATTCAAAATCCCGGCAGCAGACCGTTGTTTTCGGTCGAAGTGCGGTTTATCTTCTGTGTATATGGTGAGAACGAACAGGAAGGCGCGATCATGCTTCTGAACTTTATGGAGCGAGTGCAGCAACAGCTGCTGAAAAAGGTATCAATCAAAAACGCCGGTCTGCTTAATGTGACCGAGCCGCTTGAGACATTCGTTTATCCGGATGATACCGCGCCGTATTTTGCAGGAGAAATGGTGGGAACGTTTATACTTCCCGCAATAGAAAGAGAGGTTGATTTACATGGCTATCAAAGCCAAATCGGAAACAGAAAAACTGTCGGTCGATTCGGAGACGGTCGTTTCGGAGATGAGCAAAGCTGACGCAGTTGCGGAAGGAATAGCAACGATCGAGCCCATAAGGGTATATGTCTATGTCGGACCGTCTGTGCGCGGCGTTGTCAACAACGGCAGCATTATGCGCGGAACAAGGTCGGAAATTCTTGCCGGGATAAAGCAGAACGCGGAAGCGCGTAATGTCGGCGAAATTTTTCCGAAGATCAGTAAGCTTCTTGTTGCGGATAGCGACGTTGCACACGCGAAAGAGCAGCTTGCCGCAGGCGATAACGGTTTGAGCAGAGCATTCAGAGCCGTTTCGGGAGAGGAGGATGAATAATGCTCCAGCACGGTATAAACACATTCAAGGATAGTACCGGCGCAGTTGCGGTTCAGGTAGCGGCTGTCGGTATTCCTTTTTTCATCGGTGCGTGGCCTTGCCACACGGCTAAGGGCTTCACTGGGAATCCGCAGTATTGCACTAATTTCAATGAGGCGCAAAACTATGGCGGCTATTCGCCGGAATGGCGGTACGAGAACAATTCTCCGAAGTGGAATTTGTGTCAGGCAGCTTACGCACATTTCAAGCTCGCGGGTATGTCTCCCGCGATTTTTTATAACATTTTTGACCCGAGTACGCATAAGAAGGCGGTCATTGCTTCCGATTATGCGGTTGAGGATCATATGGCAAAGCTCCCGCTTGACGCTATAAGCAACAGCAACTTGACTGTAAAGGCAGGAGATGCTGTTCTTGTCAAGGACACGGATTTCGAGGTTTATTATTCCGCGGATAATCTTTGCGTTGAACTTGCCGAGGGCAGTTCCGCATATAGCGCAAACGCACTCACAATAGCGTATGACGCGGCGGATCCGTCGCAGATAACCGCCGAGGATGTTGAAATGGCGGTTGAAGCTGTGGAAATGTGCTATAGCGTGGTCGGCGTTGTGCCCGATCTATTGTGCGCTCCCGGCTGGTCTACTAATCCAACAGTTGCGGCAGTTATGGCTGCGAAAGCGCCGTCCATTAACGGATTGTTCCGCGGTAAAGCTGTCGTTGACATTGATACTGCGGCAGCGCCTACATACGATACGGTACTGAAGTTCAAGAATGATAACGGACTCACATCCGAAGACATGATCGTATGTTGGCCTATGGTTCGGAGCGGTGACTATCTGTTTGATATGTCTGTCATTGTTTGCGGACTTATCGAAAAGGTAGACACCAACAACGCGGGGTGTCCTTACGAATCTCCGTCCAACAAGTCAATCTCGATTACGGGTGCTGTCGCAGCAAGCGGTGAGGAAGTCAATTTGTCGTCGCCGCAGGCTGATATTATCAGCATTACGGATGGCGTAGTAACTGTGCTGAATAACGGCGGCTGGACTTTATGGGGAAATTACCTCGGCTGTTATCCGAAGCTCAGCGATGTTGCCAAGATGTTTATCTGCACGAACAGAATGCAGGATTGGCTGTGTAATACGTTCGTGAAAACCTATTGGCAGTATCTTGATAAGCCGTTGACCCCCGCGCTTCGTGATGCTATCATCAACAGCTACAACAGTTGGCTTAACGGACTTACGGCAGAGGGCAAGCTCTACGGCGGCAAGATACAGTATGTTTCAGAGCTTAATCCCGTTGTTGAGATCATGGGCGGTAAGATCAGACTTGACACCGTTGCGGCTTCGCCCGTGCCTGCTCAGCGCATAGATATGCATATCACATATAGCGTTGATATGCTTGAGTCGGCTCTCAGCTAAGGGAAGGGGGTAAATCGCTATGAGTAGTAATATGACTATGGGTACCATAGCCGGGTATGTTTACGAGGACGGCGTAGGCTTCGTTGGAGTAGCCGAAATCGAGCTGCCGAATGTGGACTTCGAAACGTTTGAAATGAAGGGGCTGGGTCTGCTCGGCTCTGCGGAATACGGTGCGCTTGCACAGTTCAAGCCAATGAAAATGAAGATGAAGTTCACCGAGACCGGCGAGGAATTCTACACTCTTTCCGATCAGAGACTTCACAACATCACCATCGAGGTCGCAAAGCAGATGTACGAGTTCGACGGCAGAGAAATTCCTGTTACGGGAATATCATACAACATTATATTCGAGCCGCTTACCAGACAGGGCGGCACTGTCTCTCCCGCGACTCAGCAGAATGTCGAAGTCGAGGGGTCCGTTTTCGCTCTGAAGGAGTATATCAACGGCGTGCTTGAGCAGCACATCGACGTAAGAAACTTTATCTTCATAGGCCATGACGGTGTAGACCGTGCAGCGCCTATTCGTAAAGCATTAAAGATGCCGAATTAAACCCGCCTTCGCGGAACGCACTACGATATTTCGGACAGCGCAAAACGTATGGCGCTGTCCGCTTTGCTGAAAGGAGTATTTTTATGAATAGCAAAGAAAATCTTGAAAACATTTCGATCAAGTCAGGATCCGACGAACTTATGGACGATGAAGATCTTGATGAACTCACGGATGAGGAAAACGCTGCGGTGGACGAAGCCGTAAAAATGCTCAACAAGGATGCAGAGAAAACGGATGGGGTATTCATTCTTGATTTGAGAACTCCGCTTGTTTATAATGGCAATGAGTACAAGTCCTTGACTTTTGAATTTAAGAAGCTCAAGGGCACAGATTCCATAAACATTGAAGACGAGCTTATCGCAAAAAGCCATAACGTGTTTATGAATGATACAGCAAACACAAGGTATTTGATTACAATGGCAGCGAGAGCTTGCGTGGAGAAAGTACCGTATAACGGCTTGCTTGAACTCGGTATCATTGATTTCAACCGGATCAAGAATAAGGCGCGACTTTTTTTATTGGGCGTTGCGGTGTAATAAAGTTACGCCGCAATGTTCTGGTGATGGCAGCGAACGGTTATGGTCCTGTGAGCTATTGGCTCGATATGCCGCTCATTAAACTTCAGACCTGGATAAAAGAGCAAAAAAAGCTTGCTTGGGAAATAGAACATCAGCGAGAGCAGTAAAGGGAGTGAGAACGTGGCAGGAAAAGAATATCAGATGCTGTTTAAACTCGGTGCGCAGCTGGGAAGCAACTTCACGGGCACGTTCTCCTCGGCTCAAAAAGTCCTGCAAAAGACACAGCAGGAAATAACCGCTCTCATTAAAACGCAATCCGATGTAGGTGCGTATCAGCGACAGCAGACGAGCATTGACAAAACGAATGAAAAGCTCGCGCTTTATCAAAAGCAGCTCGACAATGTTCAGAAGGAAATGCAAGAAAGTGGAGAACACAGCTCCGCTTTGGCGAACAAAGAACTTGAACTGCAGCAGCGTATACGCACTACCGAGGAAGCAATCGCAACTAAAACAGAAAAGCTAACTCGCATGGAAGCTGCTCTGGCAGAAGCGGGGGTCGATGTAAACGACCTCACAAGTGAGAGTAAACGCTTAAACGAGCAGCTTGCAAATCTTCGCGATGAAGAAGAAAAAGCCGCCGATGAAGCGGCAAACTTCGGAGAGCAAGGGCAAACAGCGTTTGAAATGGTTGGCTCGGCGCTTGTCGCGGCGGGCATCGCCAAGGCGTTGCAAGCGATCTCGGACGAATTCAAGGAGTGCGTTAACGCGTCCATGGAATTCGGCTATACCATGTCAACGGTTGAGGCACTTTCGGGGGCTTCTGTTTCCGAGATGCAGACATTAAATGATACTGCAAAACAACTCGGTGCAACAACGGCATTTACGGCAAATCAGTCTGCCGAAGCAATGACCTATATGGGAATGGCAGGCTGGGGAGCACAGCAAATGGTGTCCGGTATGGACGGCGTTCTCAATCTCGCTGCGGCAAGCGGAGAAGATCTGGCAAACGTCTCGGATATTGTCACCGATAACTTAACCGCGTTTGGTTTGAAAGCTTCTGACACGGCACATTTTGCAGACGTGCTTGCAGCAACCGCCACAAACTCAAACACATCTGTTGGCATCATGGGCGAGACATTCAAATCTTCTGCGGCAATCGCGGGAGCTTTGGGATATAGCATCGAAGATGTTGCAACCATGGTCGGTCTTATGGCGAACTCGGGTGTTAAGGCGAGCATAGCCGGAACTGCATTAAAGAACATCTTCAACGGCATCTCCGACGAGGTTACGCTTACTTCAAGCGCGTTCGGCGAAATGACGTACACGGGCGTAAATCTTGACGGCTCTATGAAAGATCTGTCTACGGTAGTTTCCGATCTGCGCATGTACTTCGACCAAATGACCGATGCCGAGAAAAAAGCAAATGCACAGGCTATCGCGGGAGAGCGCGGCTACAACGGCCTGTTGGCTATCCTTAATGCGACGGAAGAAGATTATAATAAGGTTTCCGAGAGCATTAACAATTGTACCGGTGCGGCTCAACGCATGGCAAACATCAAACTTGACAACTTGCAGGGAGATGTTTGCCTTCTCGAATCAGCGACTGACGGTCTTAGAATGACCATCGGCGGTATGTTCGAGGACGAAATGCGTGAAGGTGCACAAGTCCTCACGGATATTGTAACGAAGATCAACGAGTTCTGCGAACAGAACCCCGCCGTGGTTAAGGCACTTATGGCGGTAACTGCGGAAATGGGGCTTGTTGTTGCGGGATATACGGCGTTCACAACCGTGAAAAAGGTGAAGAACGCTCTCGACGCGGTTGGAGCTGCATTGCAAGCCAAGAAAGCAGCAGCGGCGGCGGCAGCGGCAGCGGCGACAGGCGCAGAAGCAACTGCCACGGTCGGAGCGACGGTGGCGCAAAAGGGCTTAAATCTGGCATTCCTCACAAGTCCTATCTTTATCATTACGGCGGCTGTAGCGGCATTGACTGCAGGACTTACGGTCTTGCGGGAAGTGTGCAAGGTTGAAACCATAGAAACGCAGACGCTTTCTGCGGCAACGGAGCAGCAATACAATCGTGTTGACGAGCTGAATTCCAAGTACGAGGAAGCTTGCAACGTATACGGCGAAACGAGCGATCAGGCGCGAACTCTGAAATACGATCTTGACGAAGCAACTCAGGCGATCGACAGCCAATCGTTCTCGGTAAAAGATCTTTACGCCGAGATAGATACGCTTCATGGCTCAACAGAAGATCTGTTGTCAAATATCAACGAAACAACTTCGGGGATTGATGATAACTACGAGAGCGCAATGGTGCTTTCCGCAAAGCTCCGCGAGTTAGCGTCCAGCTCCGATAAGTCGGCGGCATCTCAAGCAAAAATGGAACCGATCGTAAAACGTCTGAATGCGATGTACCCCGAACTTGGTTTGTCCGTTAAAGATGTTGCTGACAGAATGGGCGAACTCAATGCACAGATCGAGCAGGCAGCAAACTCGCAGAGTATGCAGGCAAAGTACGAAGCGGCAAAAGAAAGTCTCGCAGATCTGTATGTGCAGCAGGAGAAGTTACAACAAGCCGCTGATAAAGCTGATACCGCTTATGCGCGTGCCGCCAAGGCATACTCCGATACAGTTGGTGATAACGTCTTTTCGGCGTTTGGTGCTTGGGTATCCGGGCGAGAGGGAGACGTTGACGCCGCTTTAAGTAATGCGCGTGAAAAAATGGCGACAGCGCGTGATGATCTGAATGCTATAAACGCCGAAATCGCGAAGTGCGAGGCGGCTATGGCAGAGTACGGAGAAGTGATCACAGGTACTTCCGATAATTCCGTGTCTGCGTATGACGCTATGTCAATTGCCATTAGCGGCGTAAAAGCTGAAACCGCAGAATTGCTACAAGCATACAACGACGCATATAAGGCAGCGTATGAGAGTATTTCCGGGCAGTATGCTCTATGGGATGAAGCGGCAAAGGTGTCGGCTATCTCTGCGGGTACGATCAATACAAACCTGCAAGGTCAAGCTGATTATTGGGGCAACTATAACGCAAATCTCGATAAACTGCTTGGCAAAGCAGGAGAAATAGATGGACTGAAAGATGTTATTGCCACATTCGCAGACGGCAGCACAGACAGCGTTAACGCAATTGCCGGTATGGCAACAGCTTCGGACGAAGATCTCACCAAAATGGTTGAGAATTGGAAGAAGGTAAAGGAAGAGCAAGACAAAACGGCAAAGGCTCTTGCAGATACCAAGGTTGACTTCAAGGGCGAGCTGGACGAGATCGCAGAGGATATGAAGAACACCGTTGACGCAATGAACCTCGATTCCGAAGCAAAAAAGGCAGCGGAAGCGACAATAAAGGCTTATGCCGATGCAATTAAGGCAGGGCAAGCCTCAGTGACAGAAGCGGCGAATATCGTAGCAGCAGCGGCGGCAAGCTCGCTGAACTTGGTATCATCAAATGGTCCTAATGGCAAAACGAACGCATACGCAAGCGGAACAGAGTATGCTGAGAGCGGCTATGCTCTCGTCGGTGAGGAAGGTCCCGAGCTGGTAAGAATGTCCGGGGGCGAACGTGTTTATACGGCTTCGGACACAAGAGCAATACTCAACGGCGGCAGGTCGGAAACACACATCACTATATCTCCGCAGTTTACGATCAATGGAGCTGACGGATTAGGTGAGGAACGCATACGCGAAATGGCAGATCGACTGCTCGAAATGGTTCAGACAGGCTTGGAAGAAGCCAACACAGATAGAAGAAGGAGTGTTTATGCGTGACCTACACAACGGTACAGGGCGATAAATGGGACGAGATCGCGCACAAGGTGTACGGTGATACCAAGTTTACAGATGTTTTGCTTGAAGCGAACGCCGAGTATCGATACATCTTCATCTTCTCTGCCGGCATAGTTTTGGATGTGCCGGAAGTGGAAACACGCATTACGAGCGATGATTTGCCGCCGTGGAAGAGGGTGAGCGGGTGAGTGATGATAAACTAGCTAGGCGTACAGAAACGCAGGTGATCTTTAATGGCGTGGATATTACGGTGTATGTCAACCGAGATCTGATCTCGCTGACATACACCGATAACGAGGAAGATGAAGCAGACGATTTACAGATCAAGGTTCTCGACCGCGAAAGAAATTGGCTGCAAAAATGGCTTAACACAATCGTGCTGAATTCCTCAATCGGTGGAGAGCTTGGAAAATCGTCAAGAAAGTCTTCGGAAACGACATATAAGGTCACGTCAACAACAGGTGTTAATGTGCGCTTGAACGCAAGCACCAAAGGCAAGATCCTCGGGTGCTTGGCTTGCAACACTACTGTCACCGTTAATAAGCTGTCCGACGGTTGGGCGCAAATTAAATATTCGGGTCAAACAGCTTGGGTAAAAGCAGACTG
>CAYPWI010000072.1:0-8199 GCA_964414395.1 uncultured Ruminococcus sp. | reverse complement strand
AGTCCATGGTATGTATTCGGCATCGGGATCGGTATAGCTGTCTTCTGTAACCTTATTGCCTTTGGTGATCTTATCCATAATTTCATTTGCCATTTCGGGGGAAATCGTTATAATAGAGGGCGAACCGTAGTTTTCAATGCCGAGTTCATCAAGAAGTTTATTGCCGCGCGCTGTTGCTTCCGACGATGGGAAAGAGCTTAATTGCGCGTCGCCGGCACGGTAAAATGTACCGTAAACTAAGCACAAAAATCCCAAATGCTTTAACTGAGACATTGTGCTGCAATCTTCAAATCTTATTTCATCATCCCACACCGTCAACTCAAGATCGTCATCCGTATAAAACACATAATCAGCGTAGTCTTCCCGCGGGACAATAGTCTTGCCGCGCAGGAGAACACTTTTGACCTGCTCCTTGTCAAACACTTTTTGCCTTAATTGTATCAAAGGAAGCTGTGTGGGAAAATCCGCGGAAATATCATAATTCAGCTCAACATCACCCAGTTTTTCGTATACTTTTCCTGAAAAGCGCTCTGTCGCTTGGGAACTGCTTGATGTGCCGGACGCATCCGATACGCTTTCGGATGGGGCTGAGGTCAGCGGTTTTTCGCCTGTGGGGAAACAACCGGTCAAAGAAATAGTAAGCGCCGTGATAATTGCGATAAATTTAAGCTTGTGTTTCATTTTTTCACCTCATGATATCGAAGCCGAGTCATTGTATTCCGCGGCATCCGATTACGTTTTAATAAATTTAAGGTAACTCTGTCGTTGCCGAATACGCCAGTTTTACAGCATCTTCCTTGGAAATAGTCCCTGTCAATTCAAACAGATAACCGTCGCGCGCCCAAAGCAAATATCGTCTTCTGCCGAATATGAGCTCCGTGCTGTAAACCTCATAGGTAATGGCGTCGTTTTCCTCCCAGAGAGAAAGCATTTCTATGTTGGCAGGTTCCGCGCGGGCATCAACTTTGTATGCCTCTTTCATTGTACACTGCGATAAACTCACCCTGTATCCGTCGCGCTCATATCTTGAAACGCGCAATATGTCAAAAAGCAAAGGAACATCTACTAAACTCCACCCGCTTTTCTCGGGAATGTAATAATACTTCTCGAGAACGTCCTTATCGGAGGGATGCTGTTCGATAAACAGATCGATACCCATAGCATCGCCCTGAATGGAATATCTGCTTGTTGTCGTAATTCCGGCATATGCCGTCCCGCCGATAAGCATTGAGACAACCGCCGTTAAGATCAAAGCTTTACGGATATGCGTTTTTTTGTGAGAACAATGTGCCTTACAGGGGATATCAAGAAGATCCTCAATAAGGTCGTCGCTTATATCGTCCATTATGTCAAGAAACTGTTCCTTCTTCATAGATCGAAGCCCTCCTTTTTGAGATGCGCCTTAAGCTTGTTCCGTATGCGCGTAAGGCATAGCGAAACGCCGCTCTCCGACATTCCGAACATTTCCGAAAGCGCCGAAAGACTGAACTGCCCCCAGTATCTCCCCACGAACAGCCGCCGCTTTTTGTCGGGGAGCGAACTAAGGAACGCGTTCACGGCGGCGGCGAGCTCCGCGCGCTCAACGTCCGCTTCAAGGGAATACTTCCCCGAGACGAACTCGCTGAGTTCATCGAAGGAGAGATCGTTCCCACCGCCGCGCTTCTGCCTTCCCGCCGCCCGGATCCTATCAAGCGCCAGATGCTTTGTTATCCTGCACAAGAACGCCCCCAGCGACAGCGGACGCTGCGGAGGTATGCTTTCCCACGCGCGGAAATAAGTGTCATTGACGCACTGCTCGGCTTCCACGTGATCACCGAGTATGTTCAGGGCGACGGTCTTGCAGTATTTTCCGTACTTTTGCGAGACTTCGCGGAGCGCTGCTTCGTCGCGATCGAAAAACAGACGCACTATTTCGGAGTCCTCCATGGCGTTCCCTCCTTTGCCCTCACTCTTACAGACGACGTTTTTTTGAAAACTTTACAAATTTATTATAATTATATCACAATTTTTGAATAATGATAAAAAAATACCCGACAGCCATCGGCGCGTTAAATCGCCTATGTCTGCCGGATATGGTCTTGATCTATAATGTTTTGCCTATTTCTTGGAAGACTTCAAGATCGGTATAGAGACGATCCACGAAACAACATACAAAACCGCTATTCCGCCAAGTATCAACAAAAGGAAGTTTGATCCGCCCGTTCCGATAAGCTGCGGCTTTTCGACCAGCTTATCATACATCGCCATACATACGCCCATAAGCAAAGCTATTATGATAAAATAAGCTATTCTTGCTTTTTCAGTGCCGAATTTGAAGCAAAACGGAAGACAGATCGCGGGACATAAAAGCGAGATAAGGAATATCATAGCAACAACCGACAGATTTTCAATAAAACTATATCCTTCAAATACAAGACCTCTGACATATACAGCACCGATAACGACTATGACTGTCAGAAACTGTATAATAAGCCCGAACAGATATTTCTCGGAAACGATCTGCTTTTCGGTGTACGGCAGAGTTTCGCAATAATCCGCCCACCCGCTGCGCTCGTCATAGCTCAAAAGCGTAAGCGGAAGAATTCCCGCGAATAACATCGGGAAATTCACGAACATCGCACTTTCCTCTAAAAAGAACGATGATACCAAAAAAACGATATCGATAAGAAAGAACGTTTTACAGTATTTTACAAGCTGATAGAAATCCTTAAGCAATAAACCTTTCATACGGCAGCCTCCTTTACCATATACACGAACAGATCCTCAATGGATATAGGACTGATATTCATAGAGCTTGGAACATCATCGCGAATGACCAGCGCTTCCGCGCCGTATGGCGATATCTTCTTATGCTTTACAGCCTTTTCGGGAAGCTCCGACAGCGCCTTTTCGGTGCAGTGAACTATCCCGTACCGCGCCGCCAGCTCATCCTTCTCCTCAAACAGCATAAGCTTGCCTTTATGGAGGAACGCTATATAATCGCATATCTTTTCTAGATCGCTCACTATATGCGAGGACATCAGTATCGAGTGCGTTTCATCGCGCGTGAAGTCGTTCAAAATATCCAATACATCATCGCGGACTATCGGGTCAAGACCGCTCGTAGCCTCGTCAAGAAGCAGCAGCTTCGCGTTGTGGGACATCGCGACAGCTATACTGAGCTTCATCTTCATGCCTCTCGAATAATCCTTGTAGGCTTTTTCCGACGGCAGCGCGAACCGCTTTATATAGCCGTCATATTCCTCCGCGCTCCAGCTTTTGAAGGTGTTCTTCATGACATTCCCGACCTGCCGCGCGTTCAGACAGCCGGGGATCCCCGCTTCGTCAAGCACCACGCCGACCTCCTCCTTGGTAAGGATATTGCTTTCGGTGCTGTCGCGTCCCAAAACCTTTATCGAACCGCCGTCCGCTCTCAAAAGATCGAGGATAAGCTTTATCGTGGTGGACTTCCCTGCCCCGTTTTCCCCGATCAGTCCGAGAATACAGCCGCCCGGCAGCGTAAAGCCGATATTATCAAGCTTGAAACCCGGGTATTCCTTAGTTAAACCGGTAATCTCCAACGCGTTATTCATAGATCATTCCTCCAATGCGAATTTTATCATTTCGATGATCTCATCGCCGCTCAGCTTGCAGGACTTTGCGAGCTTTAAGATCTCCTCGATATGCTCTTCTATCTTCTTGAGATTTTCCTCGCGGAGCAGCTCGATGTTCTTGGGCGCGACGTAGCAGCCCTTGGCGGGTATCGTGTAGATAAACCCCTCGCCCTCAAGCTTTTCATACGCGCGCTTGGTCGTGATAAAGCTGATCTTTAAGTCTTTAGCCAAGCCCCGTATCGAGGGCAGCATCTCATTCTCCGAAAGCTCCCCGCTGATTATCTGACTTTTGATCTGATCGTAGATCTGATCATATATCGGCATGGGACTTCTGTTGTCTATAAAAATATTCAGTTTTGTTTCCCCCTTTGCGAAACTGTATATCCTGTATATAAACTGTATATTCATATTATACACAGTTTGGGTCAACTTGTCAAGAGGTTTTTTAAATATTTTTAAATTTTTTGCAGCTTATAAAATGAAAACGTTTTCGCGGACGTGTCCGACAGAATTGTTCAGCTAATTTTTATCTTTCTCTCTTGACAAATTCTGCTCATTTGTGTATAATATAATATAATGTTTAAGAATTTTCGATATTATTTGCGTGAGGTGAGACAATGAACTGGCTCGTCAAGCTTCTTAAAAAGGTATTCAACCGCGCGACGGTTTGTATTATAGGCATAGTGCTGCAGGTCGGATATCTGATCTCGATATTCTGGACGCTCGGCACGAACTACACCTATTCTTATGTTGTGTTTTTCATCCTTGGACTTATAATGACTATCGCCATAGTAAGCTCCGATATGAACCCCGGCTACAAGATCGCGTGGATCATACTAATACTTACCTTCCCCATTTTTGGCGTGATGTTCTACATTTTTTTCGGCAACTCGAGATCGGGGAACCGTCTGCGCAAGCGTATGAATTTATATAATGAAGAGGAACGCCTGCTGCTGTCTCAAAATCCCGATACCCTTTCCAGACTTTGGGAAGACGACCCCGACGCGGAGAAACAGGCGCGTTATCTGATGATGTACGGCGGCTATCCGTCATACCGCAACACCGTTACACAGTATTTCCCGTTGGGCGAAGCAAAGTTTGAAACGCTGATAAAGGAACTTGAAAAAGCACAGCGCTTTATCTTCCTCGAATACTTCATCATACAAGAAGGAAAAATGTGGAACACGATACTTGAGATCCTTGCCCGCAAGGTCAAAGAAGGCGTGGACGTCCGCGTCGTGTATGACGATATCGGCTGCCTGTACACTCTTCCGTACAAGTATGACAGGAAGCTTGAGTCTATGGGCATACAATGCCGCGTGTTCAACAAGTTCAAGCCCATCTGGTCGGCGAAGATGAACAACCGCGACCACAGAAAAATTATTGTGATAGACGGTCACACCGCGTTCAACGGCGGGATAAACCTCGCCGACGAATATATCAATGTCTACCCCAAGCACGGGCATTGGAAGGATTCCGCGGTTATGATCAAGGGCGAGGCGGTGTGGAGCTTTACGATGATGTTCCTCACGATGTGGAACTACCTGACGGCAAGCAAGCCGCTCTCCATCGACGCTTATATGCCCCGCGCCGAGGACATAGCCCCGTATAAGAGCGACGGCTATGTTATCCCGTTTACGGACAGCCCCCTTGACAACGAGCCTGTCGGCGAGAACGTCTATCTGAACATAATAAACTCCGCGTCGAAGTACGTGTATATCACCACCCCCTACCTTATTATAGACAACGAGATGTCTACCGCGCTCATTCTGGCGGCTAAAAGCGGCGTAGACGTGAGGATAATCACCCCGCACATCGCGGACAAGTGGTTCGTCCACGCCGTGACCAGATCGAACTACAAGCACCTGACAAAGCAAGGGGTTAGGATCTACGAATACACGCCGGGATTTATCCACGCGAAGAATTTCGTCTCCGACGACACCACGGCGGTAGTCGGAACGATAAACCTCGATTTCAGAAGCCTGTATCTTCACTTTGAGTGCGCCACCTGGATGTACAAAACAGAATCCGTGGCGGACGTAAAGGAAGATTTTTTGGAAACGCTGGAAAAATGTCAGGAAGTGACTTACGGCGACTGCAAAAACGTCAACATCTTTGTAAGGATCGTAAGAGCGCTTTTGAGAATGTTCTCACCGCTTATGTAAAAAAACTTCACCTTCGCTATGCGGAGGTGAAGTTTTTCGTTTATACATCTGCATTAAGTGTGTAATAATCGTACCAATACCTTCATATATTTTAAAGAAAATAACATCATTGGAGGTACAAAATGTTTGACTACCTGCCTGAAGGCTTTCTGCTCGGAACAGCGGATAATATCTCCGCTCTCGGTTCCGCGGACGCGCTTGCCGAATGTATACGATCAAGGAAAATTCTGGAAGCACGCTGTTCCGTCTGCAACAACCGACACGATCTCATAGTTGACCTGCCCTGTATGCGCGGCGTTATCCCGCGCGAGGAAGGAGCTCTCGGCATAGCCGAGGGAACTACAAAGGATATAGCGCTGATATCACGGGTTAATAAGCCCGTTTGCTTCGTCGTCAAGGAAATAGCTCACGATGAAGACGGCGAGTATGCCCTGCTCTCCCGCCGCGAGGCTCAGTTGATGTGCGAAAGAGACTTCATCTCAAAGCTCCTGCCGGGGGATATCATCAACGCCAGAGTGACACATCTCGAGCAATTCGGCTGCTTTGTGGATATAGGCTGCGGGATACCGTCACTTATACCGATAGACCTTATCTCCGTATCGCGTATATCCCACCCGTCCGACAGATTTTATGTCGGACAGAATATCCACGCGGTCATAAAGTCGTTCGAGAACGGCAGAGTGTGCTTATCTCACAAGGAGCTTCTCGGGACATGGGAAGAAAACGCTCAAAAGTTCTCTCAGGGCGAGACCGTCACGGGCATCATCCGTTCGGTGGAAAACTACGGCGTATTCGTGGAGCTCACTCCCAATCTCGCGGGGCTTGCCGAGCCGCGCGACGGCGTGTTCATCAACCAATACGCCAGCGTCTACATAAAAGCCATTATCCCCGAGAAGATGAAAATAAAGCTCGTCATTGTGGACACGTTTGAACCGTTCGATGACGTGCCGCAGCCCGACGAGCTGAAATATTTCATTGAAAGCGGACACATAGACCGCTGGGTCTACTCTGCCGAAGTTTCCGCAAAGCATATCGAAACTATTTTTTGATGTTTTTCCAATATTCTTCCGCCGCCTTCTCAAGCTTGTTATCGCCGAAGTGATAATACACCTTGTCCTTGAGGTTGTCGGGAAGATATTGCTGCTTTACGTAGTTATTTGGGTAGTCGTGCGGATAGAGATAATGCTGCCCTCTGACCTCCGCGTCCGCGCCGTCGCAGTGCTTATTCTGCAAGTGCCGCGGGAAGTCGCCCACAGCGCCGTTTTGAACATCGGCAAGCGCCGCGTCCATAGCCAGATGACCGCTGTTCGACTTCGGAGAGGTAGCCAACAGCACCACCGCGTCTCCCAGCGGAATACGCGCCTCGGGGAGCCCAAGCTGCATAGCGCTGTCAACACACGCCTTGACTATCGGGATAGCCTGCGGATACGCCAGACCTATATCCTCCGCGGCGATGACCAGCAGCCTTCTAGATAAAGAAATTATATCCCCCGCGTCAATCAGCCTTGCCGCGTAATGCAGGGCGGCGTTCTCGTCCGAGCCGCGTATCGACTTTTGGAGCGCGGACAGAAGATCGTAGTGCTGATCTCCGTCGCGGTCGTAACGCATATTGCTGCGCTGCGTCAGTTCTTTCGCGATATCGAGAGTCACCTTGCCGTCAACAGCGGAGAGAGCGCACAGCTCCACGGTGTTCAAACACTTGCGGACGTCGCCGCCCACGCCGTGGCAGATGTATTCTACCGCAGCATCGGCAACATCATACGTTGTGCCGTTCTCAGCAGAGATCTCCGCAAACCCGCGCATAACGGCGCTTTTCAGATCCTCCGGCTCTACAGGCTTGAACTCAAACACCGTAGAGCGCGACAGAATGGCGTTATATACGTAGAAATACGGGTTCTCCGTAGTGGACGCGATAAGCGTTATACTTCCGTCCTCTATGTATTCAAGAAGGCTCTGCTGCTGCTTTTTGTTGAGATACTGTATCTCGTCCAGATACAGCAGGATCCCGTTACAGCCGAGGAACGTGTCAATCTCCGAGACGATGCTCTTGATGTCGGCGGTCGAGGCGGAAGTGCCGTTCAGCTTATGCAGCCGCATATTCGCCGAGTCGGCGATGATACGCGCGACGGTGGTCTTCCCCACTCCCGACGGACCGTAGAAGATCATATTCGGGATCTTTCCCGACTCGATAACGCGCCTTAAAGGCTTATTCTCGCCCAATAAATGCCGCTGTCCCACCACATCTTCCAATGTGGCGGGACGAATTTTATCAGCCAGCGGCATAATTACAGTCCTTTGTGCTCGCGCAGAAGCGTCTTGATCTTCTCATGAGAGTCTATGACGTTGCTGACAGAAGTCTCACGGTTTATGCACGCGATAAAGTACGCGAGGTATTTCGACACATCCACTTCCTTGTACCACGGACGACCCATAAGCTCGGG
>CAYPWI010000071.1:0-8212 GCA_964414395.1 uncultured Ruminococcus sp. | reverse complement strand
CCCCCCCCCCCCCCCCCCCCCCCCCCCCCCCCCCCCCCCCCCCCCCCCCCCCAATATGCCTAATGAGGCTGACAGAAAGTGGCGGTTAGGTGAGGATTTGAGCGAGGGCGATAATCTCTTGGATAATGTGACGTTCGAGGAACTGATTTCAACTGTTCATTGCAACTGCCAAGAGGTCAATGAAAAATCGGTTCGTGAAGAATTCAAGCGCATTTTGGAAATTCGTGAGCAGGATATGAATTTCCTGCTGAGCAAGAATATGGCTGCGATCATCGCGGCAGCTAAGAAAGGACGGCAAAAATGAAGAAGGTAATTAACCCGGCAATCTGCCAGATAGCTGGCAGCACGAGAACAGCGAGAGCTTATGCTTGCATCAAGTACGAGAATGGAAATCTGAGCATTAGCGGAGTTATCGGTCCTCTGTCGAACGGTAATTGCAGAGGAAGCTGCGGTCAGTGCAGTGAGGAGATAGCCGCAGGAACTCCGGCGGAAGGCTGGACAGCGGAAATGCTGGAGAAGTTCATAGCTATCTGGGATCGCTGGCATCTCAATGATATGAGGGCAACCTGTGAACATCAAAGGGACTTAGGGTGGGAAAACGAGGCTTCTCAAGAGGTAACTGTTTACCGCTACCGGCTTACCAGTGAAGCGTCTGACCAGAAGAAACAGGCTGAAAACGCAGCTCTTGAAGCCCTCAGAAAAGGCGAGACCTTTACGCCGAGCAAGGAACAGGTGATGTTCGCAACGCTTCCTTACACAGTAGAGTCCTACGGTGAAGAGCTGGACTCGCCCTATTATGAGCCGAAAAAGCAGCTGTACGCCGGCGACAGAGGTGCAACCGAAATCAAGACAAGGGGTTTTGTAAATTACGATGACACGCCCCTAGGTATTTTGTGCAAGCCTTGCCCGGTGTGCGGGTATAAATACGGTACGAGCTGGCACAGAGAAGAAGTGCCGCAGGAAGTGATAGATTGGCTCTTTAGTCTTCCGGTGCCGACCACAGATCCGGCGTGGGTGTGAGGAGGTGAAAGTAGTGAAAAGCGAGGTTTCCATTTTGGCACCTGTTGGCGTTCGCAAATCCGAGTCCGTCATCACAAACTCGGCGCGTTCCGCAGGCGCGGCTAAGTTCAAGCGCGAGAAAAAGCGCAAGAAGATTGCAAAGGCTTCCAGAAAGAAGAACAGGGGGTGATTAGTATGACGGAAGCAACAATGAAAAAATGGCAGGCGCACACCTTTTCCTCTGGTCCGTATGCTGGGGACGACTATGTAGCGTTTCAGAAGTCTATGCGTGCGGATTTGATTAAGCAGTTGAAGTCTGCGGGTTTGGAACTGAAGCAGTTCAACAAAAATCACTACTGCTTTTCGGCGGTAGTGACGGATGGCGCAAGGTTCGCCTATATCTCAATAGGTGATGTGAGATGTAACAGTAGGATCTTCAGCGAGGTTCTTTACAGAATGATGGCACACGAGAAGGATTGGCACGGCGGGAACAACAGGTATTGCCGCTGGAATGATGTGGGTGCTGCCTGCAAGGAACTACTGGGGTGCGAAGCATTACAAGAAGAAAGGGTTGGTGCATAATGAATGGTAACTCACAGTTGCTCGACGAAAGGACGAGCATAGAAAAGCAGTTGGATATGCTTCACAGAGACGGCTACTTTGACGCTGAAAACATTATCCGTGAGCTGCTGAGAATGATCCGTATTTCGGATTTATGCCAGAATAACACGGAGTCAACCAAGTTGGTTAGGGATTTGCGGGGTTACGCAAAATTGTATCGGAGTGGGGAAACTCTGAACCGCAAGATCGACAAGACGGAAGAAGTTATGGAAGAAGCTGCGGACGTGATTGAGCATTTGCTGAAAAAGCTCAGTACGAAAAAGCTCAGTACGAAAAAGCTCAGTACGAAGAAGCGCGAGTTGGAGTATATGAAGGACTTTTCGAGAGAGGCTTGCTTTGAGAGTGAGGAGTGCCGTGATCAGCTCCGCAGTTTGTGGACGGCGTACTGTCTGCACAACAACTTGATAGTTGATACGGGTACTTACGATGATGATATATTGGAACTGTGGAGCGCAGTATCACTTGGTGAAGAAGATACAGCTGAGTGGAGTGACTTTGACAGCTTCGATGATTTTATGTGCGCTCATTTAGTGTGAGCAGAAAGGAAATGGCTATGGGAAGTTTTTCGTGGCTCAAAGCTGACACGCTTACCAAAGTAGCGAATGTTGTTTACGGTGAGCCGTTTAAGTTCCTCATTCCTGTTGAATTTGGCGGTGGGTTTATCAGAGATAACTACCAGGACTACGGTGATCTCGGTTACAAGGATAACGGCGAAACTAAGTACGATATGTACGAGTTACTTGCATTTTGGAACGCCGACAATAAGCTGTTGAGCAAGTTGAATTGGCGGGGAAAAGAGAATGGCGCACAGCCACCTATGATGAAAGAGCGCGACGAGTATACCGATGATAACCGTTCGGTTGGAATTCAAATCGGGTGTTATGACGAACAAATCCGCAAATTGAAATATCCGCTGAAGTTGGTGTCGGTATCTTACAAAGGCACTTACGAGGATTGCGAAGGTCGGAGTTACAGTGACCCTAATCAAGGTTGGGGTCGGATATATCGAAGGAGGTAACTATGAACATTAGCATTGAACGCAAAAAGGCTGAGGCAATTGCCAGAATGAAAATTCTCGGCATTATCCCCGAAGCAGTTCAGCAGTTCGAGAATGAGGGCTTCGTCAATCGCAGTGAGCCGCCGTTTGGTGCGCTTTATTGGGTAGAAGGCGATGATCTCAAATTCTTGCACGAGTTTGAAAAGGAGCATAATGCTCTTGTATACGCAGTTGTCCGTGCTTATTATACGATAGGCAAAATGGACGCGTTCCTGTATGTTAGCGATTACGAGGAAGAATGGAAACAGGATCGCGCGGATCTTCGTGAAGGGCAGGCAATGGCGTATGTTCGCAATCTGGACGATGAATTATGTTCGGAGTTTGGAAGTGTTGGCATAGAGAGAACGCCCGCAGCAGGTTTACGGCGGACGTGGTGAGGTGTGTACGTATGTTTTTGAGAACAAAGGATAAGGTCGTTGAAACCCCGAAGTACAGGCGCTTCAAGTCCCTGTTTTGCAAGCACAAAGGTTTGATTTCTGGTGAACAATGCAGTAAAAATGGGCTGTGCCGAATTAGCGGGTTCGACATCTTTACCGTTTGTGTAAAGTGCGGTAAGATTGTATCGGAGTCGCACATTGAATTTTGAATGGAGGAAAGCAGGAATGAAGGCTAAAACAATAACAAGAACAGTTTATGAAGCGGCTGACGGACAGCGGTTTATGACTGAGAAGGAATGTAAGGCGCACGAGGTTGAACTCGATCACGCTAAGCATATCACCGAGCTAAGGGAGCAGGTAGATGAAATTGAGTGCATCGACGAAGGTTGCGCTCCGTTCGGCTACGGTTATTCGGACGTTGAGCGGTATGAATATCGCTGGTACAGACCAAAAACTATTGCAGAAGTCGAAGCTCTTAACAGCTTCTTCAATGTAACAGTCCAGCAGGACGGCGAACCCGCAGATGTTGTTGGTGAATGGGTTTGCGTTGAGATCGACGGTGACTTCGACGGCTATACAGGCAAAGAAGATGCGTACATCATAAGTGCGTTGGAACAGTCAACCGAAAAACTTATAAACTTCTATGCTGAACTCGGTTACGAAATTAAGATCGAGAAGAAGGAAAGTGCTGTGGCGGCTCGTGATATAGCACTGGAAATTTTGTGG
Source organism: uncultured Ruminococcus sp. (assembly GCA_964414395.1). Taxonomy (GTDB): domain Bacteria; phylum Bacillota; class Clostridia; order Oscillospirales; family Ruminococcaceae; genus CAG-115. The sequence continues at coordinate 4,432 of CAYPWI010000071.1, read as the reverse complement.
GACGAACTTGAGGACGTTCCGATGGATCCCATAACGGAAAAGATAGAGCAGCCGTTTCTTCATTTCCCGAAAGGTACGGACAGAACGGACATTTGGCATTGGTTTGACACCAGACACAGTAAGGGTGTATCGTATTTGGTATACGGCGATAACGCCGAGAAAGGAGAAGGTGTATAATGGGTTCGTTTAATATAAGACGCGGTGACATATTCTACATAGAGCGTTTCCAGACCGTTGGCAGTGAGCAGTATTCTGGGCGACCGGCTGTTGTTGTATCAAACGATGATAACAACAAGCATAGCGGTACAGTTGAGGTGGTATATCTTACTACTCAGCCTAAAGAAAATCTGCCTACACACGCTCGTGTTAGAAGCTGTATGAGGGACAGTATCGCGATATGCGAACAGATCACGACGGTCGCTCTTGAAAGAGTCGGCGATTACAAGGGACACGTCACAGACGAGGAAATGGAAAATATCGAAAGCGCAATGCTGGTATCGCTCGATTTGATAATGCCTGTTGACGAAACAGAACTTGCGGGCAACTGTGGTTGCAATGATGTTGTCGGGTACAACGAAGAAGAGCTTGACAAGATCGAGGAACTCACAGAAAAACTCAGAGAGTCGGAAACCAGATACGAAATGCTTCAGAAGATGTATGACTCGCTGCTGAACAAGGTTGTTAAAGTCGGCTGATAGGAAAGGAAACGTACCAATGAAGATTTACAGACAGAACAATGGAAAGCGTTTTTCGTATACACTTTCTCGTGCAGAACTGCGTAAGGCATACGATGAACAGCAGCACCTTTATGACATCGAAGATGTTAAGAGCGAATTAGACAGTGACCGTGATAAGTATGTGGAAGAGTACGGGATTGACAAAAGACCGGTGTCGAAGGACGAGATCGAGCAGATGGCGTTGAAGCTTCGCTATTACCTCGATGTGGACGCGGACAGCACGTGGTCCGTCTGTGTTCGGGACGCGGTAGCAAAAATCCTTAGTGAGCGCGAATAGTTAGTACGGGCAAGGTATATAGGCAAATAGAGCAGACCACGTTCAAAATATATCTTGATCAGATCGCAGACATGGGAGCGGCAATACCCTGTTTTTTCCGCTATTTCTTTTTGGCTTACACCTTCGCTGCGCAATTCCAGAACTTCAAGCCGCTTATCTATCTGCTTATCCCTGTTACGGTGACGTGCGGCTTTTATTTCTTCTTTTTGTTCTTTGTTAATTTTGTATTTCATTTTCATCACCCTCTTTTATTATACCACTATTTTACCAATTTGTCCACCTTTTATTGAAATTTAGTATGAGAATTATATGGGTATCCGAGTGTTCGCCTTTGTTGCGCGGCATCCGTGCCGCGCTTTGGGCGAACACCCCGCGACTTCCTGTCGCGTCACCGTCCTTGAAATTCACCGCGTCAAACCGCACATCACGGAGCGTTAAGTCCTCGCTTGGGTAGCGGATATTCGTTTTCAGCGCGTCCAAATTGTCGATTTGGTTCGGCTTGCGGAAATAGGACTTTTTATCCAACTCCAGATCATAGCACAGCTTGTTAGCCGCTATATCCGATTGTACCTCGGAATATCCTAATTTGCTTTGAAGAATTTCCGAAACATCGGATTTACGCGTCTTGTTGTCAACGGTTATTTCAACGCTTTTTCCGCTCAGTTCGTCCGACAATACGACTTTTTTATCATCTGCCAAATCAAACGCGTTTATTTTTTCCTCATCGTACTCACGCTGAAGATCGTTTATCCGCGTGTCGAGAGATTTATCATAAGCGTTCGTTTCGGAAATGTCGTAAACGGTGATCTCCGTAAACGTCTGTTTTCCGTTATCGTTGAGTACAGGATCGCCGTTATCATCCATTTGCGGCGCGATTATATTTACGCCTCGCGCGTTTTCATCAACTTGAAAACCGTGCTGCTCCCAAAACGCTTTGCCCGCGACCTTTGTCGCGTTCGGCATTTGCTCATTAACGAGTTTCATATTGTTTTCGCTGTAGACGGGGAATTCCATTTCCGTATCTGAGGCGGTTTCCTCATAGAATTTATCGCGCAATTCGGGATTTTCCCGCGCGTTTTGAAGTTCGTCGATCTGAGCCTTTATTTCAAGCTGCCGTTCAGTTTCCGGCACATTCGGGGTTATTCCGAAATTCGCGTCTATTTTTTCGTGTATCTCCTTGTAATCGTTCTTGATAACGGCTACTTGTTCCGCGCACTCGGCGGGATAAATGCAAGATACTTTTCCGTCTTTCCCTCCCACGAACTGACATTCGATGCCGTTTTCCTCAAACAGCTTTTTCATAGACGATACGTTGTTCTCGCCGAGCGTAAAACATTTCACGGACTCAGGCGCTGTCTTTATCCTCTCCCGCATAATCTCGGTCGTTATCTGTTCGATAACGCCTTTATCGCGTTCAAGATATTCAAGCGTCTGCTTTTCGCCGTTTCCGATTATAGCGATAGGTATCTTGTACTCTTTAGCTTTTGCCGCGACCAGCTCCGTGTCACGCGCGAGAAAGTTGCTCGTGGTCGCAATGGGGGAATTTGCTTTTTGTGCTTCAACGATAAGTCCTTTATTCGTGACTGTTCCCGCCGTCCTCGCGTTAGCGATCTTGCCGCCGACAAAATTTACTCCGTCAACCGACTTGTGATACAGTTCCCCAAGCAGAGATTTTGCCATAGGCGCGAGGAGCCGTATAAGTTCCAAAGCGACCTCTATCGCTTTCTGGCTTGAGGACAATGCCGCCGATGCTACTTCATCGGACATATAATCAACCTCCTTGAAAAAGAAAATCGCCGAACGCTATTTGCACTCGGCATAACCGTAATAATCGTAATTGAAAATGTAACTTTCCAACTTGGAGATCGCGTTTTCCGCATAATCGCCGCTGTCACTGTCCGAGAAGCTTTCCCGTATAGCGCCGCGAATTTCTTCGATGCTTACGATCTCGTTCACGGTTTCTTCCCTCCGTTCAATTCCTCCATTTCCAGCTTGGCAAAATCAAGGTATTTCTGCACAAGACCATAGGGAATGTTCAAGTTTCTTGATATTTGCGCCATCGTAATACCGCCCCTACTCAACGCTAAGACGAACTTTATTCGATCTGTCATTTCGTCTTTAAAGGACAAATCGTGTGATCGCAACACGGCGAGAATATTTTTCATCGTAGCTATGCCGATTTGATCATTTTGGAATATCTCGCTAAATGTACTTTTCGTAACATCACCGAGCGTTTTATATCCTTATCTTGACAGCATAGTGAGTGCGCGGCTGCTAAGACCTTTTCCCTCACCGTCACGCAACTCGTAGAGTTTGATATTTCGTGCGTCGCCATCGGGATAATGGTTCGAAATTGTATCCGTTATTTCCTCGCCGTTATCCTCCGTGTCGAATGTGTCACCGTTCAGCAGCGTATCAATATCGGTGTCCGTATCAAACGGGTACTTGTCATCGTTCGGAAAATCAAAGTCTGTTCTTTCCTTGCCAAACAATTCTTCGCTGGGTGTTATTTCGGGGTATTCGATGCTTGCTTTGCCTTTTTTCTCCAAAGCGGAGAACTTTTCGTTAAGCGATTTGATCTGCTCGTTCTGAAACATAAGCGTATCGCGCTGTTCTGTTATAAATTTCTCCCACAGCGTAGGCTCGACCGCGAAATCGCCGCTAGCTTTTATTTCCTCCCAAAGTTCGGGCAGCTCTTTTTTGAGAGCGTCTTCGCTGAATGTGCCGCGGTAACTGCTATAACAGCTTGCGGGTTTCATCATATTTCCCGAAATACCCTCTAACATATAATCTATGATCTGCTTTTTTACAAGCGCGAGAAACTCCACGCGCTCAGCGCGATACCCCGACTTCCTGTATTCGTCGGTATAAATCGCGTAATAATTCCGCCCCTGCGGAACGGGATAAATTTGTGTAATGGTAATCACAAAGCCCTCCTGTGTTTTAATTTCAAATGCAAAATCCAATTGGAATTTACATTATTTGGGAATTGTGCCATATATGGCACAAGTTAGCATATAAAACTTTAACCAATCAACCCCTTACTTATGGCGTATTCAGTCCAAGTCATAGTGCGGAATTTGCCGCTGTATACATATCTGCTTGCAAACTCGCGTTGAAGTTTGTTAGGCGTAATGCCCATACTCTCGTTGCGCTCCGCCTGTGCGTAAATTGTAATTCCACGGAGCTTTTTAAGCTGCTCAACACGATATTCGGCGTTCGCCAGATCGTCAGTCACAAGCAAATAAATAAACAGCTTTGATGGCTTTATCCCATACTTTTCGAGCAGTTCAGCCGTCTTATGTATCGCCGCGATCTGGGAGATACTGTCGCACGAAAACCGTAAGAAACGTATCCATTTCAGCTTATACTAAATTTCAATAAAAGGTGGACAAATTGGTAAAATAGTGGTATAATA
>CAYPWI010000070.1:0-8227 GCA_964414395.1 uncultured Ruminococcus sp. | reverse complement strand
AGCGTGTGGCTGAGCAGCATGCCCGCGAATCCCAGTCCCAGTATGTACGGCTTCTTGAATTCGTCAAAAATCAGGTCATAGAGTCCGTAAAGTATCAGCGGCCAGAACACATACGACTGTATTTCGCCCAGAGCGAAGCACGTGAACATATTGTCTATCCTATAGGTGAAGAGAACATACATCACAGCACCCATAGTGCCGCAGACGGGGCTGCCGGAGATCTTCTTCAGAAAGATGAACATAAAGCAGTAAGAGCAGACGCTGCACAGGCTGAGAAATACCGCCATGCTGTCGCCGATGCCCATGCCCATCACTCTTAATACCGCGGGAATGTAGAGGAAAAATTCGGGGTAGGCAAAGCCCGCGTAGCCGCCGCCGTCGAAGTAGAGGTAGTCTATCCCCGAAAAGAGGTTGTGGTTTTCGATGTTGTATTTCAGCGCTTCCACCCGAAGATAATGATATTTGTAGTCATGACCGATTATCGGCGAGGAAGTCGGGCTCATAAAGACCAGCAGGCAGATGTTCGCCGCCAGAAAGCAGAGCACACAGAATATATTTGTGGAATTCCTTTGCAGAAATTCGGCAAATTTCGCGCCTTTATCGCTTTTTTGAGAATCAGATACAGCCATTGTTTCCTCCCGTACATTGAAAAACGATGATGTGATATTGTGTGATATTTTTTTGGAATAATGCCTTTGGATTACGTTAATACATTTGAATATTATACCACATTTTTCCCGCGATGTCAAGACCCGCGAGTCATCCTGAGAGCACGTCGCGAGCCTTATTTGTCCTGACACAGCTGCATAAGCATGGCGGTAAGCTCGGTATACCCACGCTCCGCCGACAGCCCTATAAGCGGCAGGATATCCTCTTTCTTCGTAAATCGGTACCTCTTCGGATCCATAGCTCTTTCGACATCGTCATCCTTGATGTTATATTCCACGATGACCGCCGTCAGCCGCCCATACTCTTCCTCGTAATACCGCCGTGTCTCATCGTCAAGCTCATAACCGTATTCCAGACGCATCTTGGCGTAAAGAAATTTGTCTGAGATATTATCAATATCTTCTTCGGAAATGTTTTTAAAATAGCTGTCATACGCCTTGAAATCAAAATCGGCGCCGCCCTTGAACATTCCGATGACAGCATCGTCTTCCAAAACCGGTACGGCGTATTTTATCCCGCCTGTTTCAGCCGAATGAACATACAGGTTATATTTATAACCTGAGATGTTGTTGTCTTTATCGATGTCAGATCCGATATTATCAAAGATATGTATTTTTCTTATATGATCGGCACAATCTTTTCCGAGCCGCTTTACGCTTTTGGGTATCATCAGTTCGTTTATTCCGCAGCACGACAATGCGAACTCCCCGAGTTCTTCCAGCCCCTCGGGAAGGATAATGTTTTCCAGCTGATGATCTGCGGCGAATGCCGCTCGCTTGATGACCTTTGTGTTTTTTAACACCGCCTTTTCGAGATTTTCACATTCCTCGAACATTTCTTCTTCGATCACTTCCCCGTCTATCTCCGCTTCCAGCAGCCCGGAACACCGCTGAAACACTCCCGTGCCGGCGCCGTTATATTTTAAGCGCACCCTCTCCAGGGACTCACATTCCAAGAAAACAAAATCGCCGAAATACCTGACATTCTCAAGATCTATCTCTTTCAGATTTCCCGAAAACGCAAACGCGTAGTTCCCTATCGTATGAAGACCTTTCGGAAGGATGACCTTCGTGATATCGTACCGTTGGCAAAAATATGGGGCTATTTGGGTGACACATTCGGGAATGACCGGAACGCCATTGGCGGGAGCTTTCCGCACACATACGGCTTTTTGCCCGTCGGACGACAGAATAAGGTCGCCGCGTTCGATAAACTCTTTGTTTTCGGCATCGATCCTCAAAGTCCAGCTATCGGGAAAAGAGCAGCCGAAAAGATATTTCAGCGATCGCGGAAGACAAATGTCAAGATCTTTTCCGCAGCCACAAAACGCATCCGGACCTATACATTCGAGCGTCGGCGGGAATGTGACCTTTTTAAGACCTGCGCAGCCGCGAAAAGATCCGATCATGATCGCGGAAAGACCATTGGGAAAGTTCAGTTCGGTCAGTCCGCGGCAGCCCGCAAACGCGAGATCTCCGATCTCAGTCAGACCGTCGGGGAATATCACACGCTTTAAATTCTCCGAAACATAGAAAGCTTTTTCCGCGATCTCACGGCAGCCGCCGAGGATAGTATATTCCTCATCGTCAAGCGCAAAAAAGAAGAGCAGCCGGCTGAGATCCTTTGTATATACAGCCTTTCCGTCGGAAAACAACGCGGGATTGTTTTTGGCGATCTCTATCTCGACAGCGTGCCCCGTATAATGATCGTATTCTATCTCCTCGATGCTTGCGGGGATATAAATATACCTTACTTTTTTGAGCATATCCGCGTACAGCTTGACTCGCTTTACGGGTATGCCGTTTACTTCTGTCGGAACGAAAAGCTCCTTGTTTCTGTATTTGTGGGTAGGTATCGCCGTTGCGGTGTTATCCTCGCCGATGTCAAAATCCATGCCATAACATTCTATGGTCTCGACCGTTTTGTTATTTTTTCCCTCTTCGTTCATATGTCCTCCAACGCCGTTCATGAATTCGGGAAACGCTCGTTTTTGTAGTTTATCAGAAACGCCGTGATCTCGGTAAGCTCGCGTTCGACCGTCGTTTCGAGAAGCTCGGGGAAAGCCGTCTCGGCGATCATGTCAAAATACGGGTGCTTGGCGATCTCGCAGGCGGGGTCATAGTTTTTCACAAGAATGTATTCTATAATGTCCTTGCAATGATCATTTATATATCTCTCGTACATCATGCGCGCATCGTCCGAAAGCCGCTCGGGGTATTTCAGCCTGTAATACGCCGCCCTGTATTCGGTCGGCGGGCGCTCGCCGCGGCAGACAGTCCCAAAATATTCGTCGTATTTCTCAAAGTCTATAAATCGTTCTCCGCCGATCATACTGTTTATTACCCTGCGTGAATTTTCGACCTTTTCGGACTCTGCCTCAAAGATATTGAACGCGTATTTTATCTTGCCCGTGTCGGGAGAGAGAACATTTATGATATAATATCCGTCAAACGCGTTCTTTCCTATTTCTTTGACATTATCCGTGATGTACAGCTCCGCGTCTTCATTCAAATTCCGAAAGGCGTTTTCTCCGATCTCCCCGACATTGACGAGATGTATTTGCTTCAGGCAGCCACAATTGGCAAATCCGGATTTGCCTATGCTTTCCGCGCCTATGACACACGTGTCTTCAAGGCGGCAGGAGAAAAACGCGCTTTGCCCTATATGCTTAACGTTTTCAAGATCTATCTTTTCGATAGAAGAGAAGTGAAAAGCGTTATCCGATATAGTGCGAACGCTATACGGGAGAATTACTTGCTTTATCGTTTGGTTAGACTCAAACGCGCGCGGCGCTATCACCTCGACCCCGTCGGGCACGGTGATGACGCTCGGAGTTTTTCGCGTCGCGGCGATAAGCGTCTTCATATCCTTGGAATAGATCACGCCGTCAAGCTTTACATATCGTTTGCTGTCTTCGTCAATGATGATATCGGGCGCGAAAGTATAGTAAGGCAGACCGGATTCTAAACAGCCGAAGCGGTCGGGAAGATATAGGACGTTATCGCAGCGCGCGTCGTTATATGCCGTAGCCGCAACTTTCTCTGAATTCGGCGGAAGAGCGGAGGCACCGTCAAGGCGGGTATCCTTGAAAGCCCAATGACCGATCTTTTTTATCGTATCGGGCAATTTCAGCGTGAGGCGGCAGCAGCCCCAAAACGCGTCATTTCCGATCTCCTCCGTTCCGTCGGGGATAGATAGCTCTTCTAAGCAGACTGCGCCGCTGAACGCGCGTTCGCCTATCGTTTTTACACTGTCGGGAATTACATAGCTTTTATCACTGTATGCCGTGAACACGTGTATCGTCGATCTGTCCTTTGAGAAAATGGCTTTTTCATCGGCGCAGAGGTATGGATTATCCGGGGAGATCTTTGCGAAAAACGGGATATTGCTTCCGTCTTGAGAATTGTTGCGGACTGTTTTTACGGTTTTTGGAATGAAAACGACGGATGGTTCTATCTTAATGAAATCGAAGTTGAAAAAACCGCGTTGGAGAAGTATTCTGTATATGACTTTTCCGTCATATTCCTCGGGAACATTGATGACCGTTCCGCGGGGATCGAGCGTTATTCGCGCGTCGTATGCGCCGTCCCGGTTCGGGATCAATTCAAATCCCTCGGATATTTCCATATCTTTATGCTCCCCCCTATAATAATTTTATTTTATTTAACTAATACCCCTTGCAATGCAAGGGGTATTAGTTAAATGGTGCGGATAACAGGGGGCGAACCTGCACTCCTTTCGAACTTGGGAACTAATGGCAGCGACACTATGGTGGGATTTTTTGCCCACCTCTTGCACCAAAAATACAGTTACATTTTACCATATATAAATGATTTTGTCAAGCGTTTTTGTTGGTTTTGAAATGAGCCATAAGATCTTGTGTAAAGGGTAAGGTGCTCAACGGCGAGGACGGCGGGATAGATGCGGTGCCGGAGTTCAATGGGGATCTCGATCGCTAAAAGCCAAGACCTTAGCAAAGCAAAATACCCGAACGGTAGAGATGCCGTTCGGGTACAGCATTATTTATTTCTGCGTTTGAGCGCCGCCGTCAAAGCTACAAGTGCCGCTGTGCAAGGAATAATTGAAATTGCAATTCCGGTCGAAGGATTTTCGCTATCAGAAGGTGTGCTAATGTTCCCGGAAGAACCGGTTTCACTTGATAAATCGCTGTTGCTTGAAGCGGTGCCATCACTATCCGATTTACCGCTGCTATCTGATGACGTGTTATCCTCGCTCGTTGAAGAATTACCGCTATCGCTTGAATTATTATCTTCCAAGTCACTCGAGGAAGAACCGCTTGTATCGCTTGTACCTGAATTGCCGCTCTCATCAAGATATGCAAGTCCGTACATCGAGAATCTGTCGCTCTTAAATGTTACGAAGTCATCACTGTTATCAATATCTTCGAGAACAGTACGCTCTCCGTTATGATATCTGATAATGACATACTCTCTTCCCGCGCTGCGGAAAACTTCCGGTATTTCAATTTCAACAGTGACCTCGCTGCCGGTTTCCGTAACGGCTGTTTCCAAGCCGTCGATCTCTTTTAAAAGATCAATATCAAGCAAAAATACGACCTTATATTCACTGCCGCCGAGAAATCTTTTGAAAAGATCTTCATCTACATCTTTTACGGACAGGATAATTTTACAGTCGCTCCCGTTTTTGATCAGCTGTTGTTCACTGCTTGTACAAACTGCTTTGATAAGATCGTCAAGCGGTGTGATCACTTTCGCTCCGGGGCTGTTTTCGCCGCCGCGCATTTCTTCGGTGACCGTTCCCGGAACAGTTGTACCGGGATTGTCGGGTCTGCTTGGTCTTGACGAACCGCCGGAACTTCCCGAGCCGCTCGAGCCGCCGTTCAGCTTAGCGATCGATTCAGTTTTTGTGCGTCCGCAAACCGTACAAGTATAAGTCCTGATGCCTTCTCTTGATGTGGTCGGCTGTCTGGTTATTACACCTCCGTCCCAATTGTGTGCAGCTTTATCCGACACCTCGGTCGTATGTTCACAAGTTGCCGCGTGCCAATGGTATGTTTTGTCGCTCGTCCATTCGGAAGAGTATGTGTGAGTATGCGACGGAGTATCGGGATCGCTTCCCGAGAGTTTGGGGATACTTTCTGTTTTGGTATCGCCGCAAACAGTACAGGTATAAGTCTTTACGCCCTCAGCTTCAATGGTTGCGGGAGTGGTGATCTCGCCGCTGTTCCATGTGTGACCCGTTGCCGCAATTATGGGAATTTCATTGATTTCAACCGTTCCGTTTTCATCAGAAAAAATAGAACCGCAGCCCGAACAAGTCCAATAAACGCTGTTTCCCGTTGTTGTACAAGTTGCCGGAACCGCGTTATGTTTCTCAAGTGTGTGCTTTTCTTCAGCAGCCGTACCAACTAATGCGTATTCGCTGAAGTGCTCAAGATAAATAATGTAACTGTCCTCGGTTTGCTCTCCCGGAATTATTTCATTGGTTGTTTTTCCATTGAGAGTTGTCAAACGGTAACAGACAAATGTTTTATCTCTATGTCCCGAAGGAATAGGAATGATGACCTTAACCAGACCTTTGTATTCGTTGGAAAAATCTTTGCCGTCATACAGAAGAGCAATATCCAACAAATTGTATTTTTGGTTCTTCTTTATTTTATGACCCAATGCCTCTTCCAGCCGTTTTAAACCCGCCTCATCATAGATCTCGCTTGCTTTAGCTACCAGTTTTTTGATATCCAATTCTACATTGTTCCCATTTTGGTGTGCCATATTGAAAGCGGAATTTATTGTTATGCTTGTAATCCTGTCGGATGCCGGAATATTTTCGGCTTCGGGCGGCGGCGTTATCTCTGTTGTAACCTCGTTTTCCTTGTCAAAGAGGCTGCCGTTATACTTCGTTATTTTTAAAGGTTCCGACCAAGGACCTATCCCTTCAACATAATCGTAAGCGCAAACCTGAACCTCATATTCGCCGTCAGGCAAATCAATTATGCCGCTGTACGTCGCGCGCCAGAGTTTATCCAAACATATCGTTTCACCGTTTTGGTCGATCCTTGCCCAAAAATAAGAAGTATGGTTGTATCTGATTTGGTCGAAATCCCACAAAAGAGTTTCAAATTTATAAAACACCTTGGGAGTCCAAACCGCGCTGTTATGAGGCGTATCGAGGTGGAGTGCGTAGGTTTTGCTGTTGAAATTATAGTTTTTGTCTACAACAAACAGTTCCGCGCTGTATTCGCCCTCCGGCAAACGATTGTTAATTTCCACGCCGTTGTTCTTGTCGGCAATAATGTAATGACTGTCCTCGCCTTCAACAAGTTCTCCGTTCTTATAAATGCGCAGCCAATATGCGGCAGCATCTTCAATATCATCCCAACGCAAATGCCCTTCATCAAGCCGTATGTTTTCGGGAAGGCTTATCGATCCGTCTTTTGTTTGCTTGAATGTAACCGTCAAAGGACCGCCGCCGCCTGCTGATGAGCTCTCGCCTGTCACCGATATGTATATTTTATATTCTCCATTAGAGAACGGACAAGCATGAACTTTCCAATTATAATATTCGTTGTTCGGAGCATAATAATTGCCTATACCATGTTCTGAACCGTCATCGTATATATTATAAAAACATGCGTTATAAAAACGCGCCCCGTCAACCGCGTCCCAAAGAATATTGTTTCCGCTCTCGTCAAAGCGCACGTTTTGCGGAGGCAGTATCTCTCCCGGCGCGGTATATGAAACAACTATGGGATCGCTCCAATCGCTGATGTTATAATCGTCATCCATTGCTTGAAAAACTATTGAAAAATTTCCGGTGCGCTTAAGGTCGTATTCAAACCGGAAGGGCATAAACCCTCGGTTTATTATTATGACAGGCGTCTCTTGCTCCGCATTAAATACACGCGCGTTATAACGTGTCGCGTTGATTGCATTATCCCATAAAATGCTTTCTCCGTCATCGCTTAGTCTCATTTGAGGCTTTTCAAGCGTCGGACGGTAAGCAATAGAAATGGATCCGGACCATTCTCCGCTAACGTCGGATTCGTTAAAAGAACATACGGTAAGATCATATTCTCCAAAACCCAATTCTTTCTCATAACAAAATCTGTTAAATTCAACGCGGTTTTCATAATATTTTGATGTTTTTGTTGTGCCGTCCGCGAATGCTTTTAAGGTGTAACCATAAGCGCCCTCGACCTCATCCCACACGACAAACCCGTTCTCTACCCGCAAATTTTGCGGGGCAGACAATGCGCCCATTTTTGCCGTTCCAGAAACTTCCGGTTCTTCTGTGATCATATTCTCTTCTGCCGAGGCTCTTACGCTCAAACTTTGAAATACCGTAAATCCGCTCACCAATACCGCTAAAGCCAGCAGCAAGGATATAACGCGCTTTCTGCTCGTTCCTGTCATTCTCTCCGACCTCCCGAAAATTTTTGCAAACTTATGTTTGTATTATTTATTATATCGCCTTTGGTTTAGTTTGTCAATACCTTTGGTGTATTAAATTTTGATTTAATTTGAGGTATACTATAATTGAGTTGGGAGGGATGATATGGACGAGCAAATGGCAAATG
>CAYPWI010000069.1:0-8263 GCA_964414395.1 uncultured Ruminococcus sp. | reverse complement strand
GGGGTTTGCTGTTGCTCTGTGAGTACATTTTGAGTACAAATTGATGTAGCCAATGGCTACATAACAGCATTTTATTAGCGTATGCCGTTAAAACGACAGCCAAAAACAAAACCGCGCGTTCTGCTTGAACGTGCGGTTGAAAAGTTATGTTCTTTCTGTAATCGCTTTTACTCAAAAATATAACCGATATCATTCAACCCTTTCACTTCACCATCTCTGAAAATCCAATATTTGTAAAACGGTTTTGCGCCGAAAGCATTGGTCTCCCCGACTTCATAGAACCAATAATTGTCGTTAGAGTCCTTGCGGAATTTTTTGTCGAATTCGATCGAGGGCTTGATATCTCTGCTGAGTGTTTCCTCGTACCCTAAACTTTTAAGAAATTCGGGAATATCGGTAATTTCTTCATTGAGCGCCTTTGGGTAAAAGGGACAATCATTAAGTTCTACAATGCTGATGTAACATTCGGAAAACGGAATTGCTTTGTCGGTCGGATTAACAGCATACGCTTGTCTCTGTGTGGCAGGATTAAGCTCTTTATCTTTCACAGTGAACTTTGGCACTAACCAAAGTGACAAATCTGAAAGTCCTACACTATCTTTAATATTTGGCTCTACGTTCATATTTAAAATTTCATCGGTAACAGGCTTTCCACTAAAATCAGAACCGTATTCCAAAAGAGTAAAGCTGTATGACGACTTGTACTTCTCAATGAACTCGGATACGGTAATATACCCGCCGCATTGAAAAACGTCGTTGTAGAATTGCACTAGTCCCGAATTGAGCGAAGCATTAAGGATTTCGTCCGTAGCGGCAACCGTGATTTCGGGCAGCACATCGGTTTCCTCTGGTTTTGAAGCACTGTTGTCGGAAATGTTATCGCTTTCGGGCTTGCTCTCTGTGGAGCTTTGACTGCTGCTGTTCGATTTGCTGTTCTGCTTACTGCTGTTTTCGATTTTGCCAGTGCCAGATGTTTCGCTGTTGGCGCACCCCGCGAACGAAGCGCATATTGCTGCGGCGAGTACTGCCGCGCTGATGGTTTTGATTTTGTTGTTCATAGTCTTTTCCTTTCAAATAATGTCTTTGAGCGCTTTTGCGCCGAACTGTACAAGCCTAAACCGTTAATATCTTGTTCCGTTTATTGCATCGATGGCAGCGAGTGTTTCCATTGCTGCTTGGTGCTTTTCGGTCTCAAGAAGATTAAGTGCTTCCTGAAGCGTTTTTGCACGCATATTGGTAAGATACTCAATAATTTTGTATGCGTATGTAGAGTTGCGATAATCAGGCGGCAACCAAGACATTAAAGGGTCAGCGCAAAGTGTGGAGTGCTTGCTTAGAACCACGGGAATACGCGCCTTTCGTTTGTTGTGTAATAAAATCGCGAGAACGCAGACTGCTGTCAGCACCAACGAAATTACTATGCCAATTATATTCATTTGACGTCCCGCAGCAATCAAAGAAGTGTTTGACGCCAAATCAATAAGTGCGCCTAAAGTCAGCAATGGACATAATATCACGCCCACCCAAACCAAAATCTTACGTTTTTTGAATTTTGCTTCCTTGTCGGCAAGGGAAGAATATTCATATTCGTACCGTTCCATTTCCTTGAGTACTGAGGTGCTCTTGCTTGCACACATCAAAAGCTGTTCTCTTTCGTCCATTGTATTGTCCTCCTAAAAATAATTGATCTATATAACGGGAAACTGTTTCCCGTTATTAGCGTAATGCCGAACGTTGAGGAAACATCAGCAATTCGCTGCCTTGTCCCGATCTTCGCTCTCCTTTTGCTCCCGATCCCTGTTCTTCTCTTGAACTTCGTTCTTCCCTTGCAGGAATTGCGCAACGCTTCGCAGAAACTCAACGTCCTTATCGGGAAATCCGCTTAAGTCCAGCGTCGTCTCTTTCTTTTCAAGTCCCAGAAGATAATCTACCGAGACATGAAACACCTCAGCCATCAACTTCAAAATATCCGCCGATGGATAGCGCCGCGAATGTTCATAGTAGCTTACCATGGTTTCGCTGATATGCAGCTTTTCGCCAAGCTCCTTTTGAGTAAGATTTGCTCTTTGACGCAGGTTTTTCAATAATTCGCCGAAATCCGACATTTCACTTTTCCTCATAACACATCTATTATACCACTAATTGGCATAACAAGTCTTGAACTTTTGGTTTCAAATCTGTTAACCCCGTCATTTATTTTTGCAAATAAAAAACGGTGTTCTTCAATGGAAGAACACCGTAAAAAAGACAATATTAAAGCAGCAGCCAGCCGTGACGGCTGTCCTTCCATTCATATGGACGGACTCTCCTCGTAATCAGAGGTGCTACCGCTTTTCATATTTATTTTATCACACATCAAATGATTTGTCAAGGGGATTTTGAAAATTTTTTTCGGGATATTCTGTGCTGTCAATAGATGTGACCCCAAAAATATAAATTTCACAGAAATATGGTACAGTGAAAATTGAAGCCCATTGGATTTTAAAGGGAAAGGGTTTTTGCAGCATTTTAAAAAACTTTACTGTATTTTCCGGTGTATGCTCCTCAAAGCCGTATATGAAGCAGTATCGGGGACATTCGTCTATAGCTGTCCACTGATATAAATGCTTGCCGTCTCGCTTTAAATCTCCTCTTAGGCAACAACACGGCACCTCTTTGAAATCTATCAGAACTTTTTCATCCTGTACACTCAGCTCGGGATAACGGCGGTCCTGCTTCCTTGGAAGCTTTTTTGAATTCTTTCCTTCAATTCCCATGCGTTTTGCCGCATAGATCATTCCGCCGAAGCTCCTTGTATAACCGTTTTCAACCGCTACATCGTATATTCCGTCCTGACCACAGCGCAAAAATTTCCTTTGAAAGCATTTTAAAATCAGTTGTTATTCTGCTTCCGTGTGCATTTTGGGGTGGCTATGCCAGTCTGTGAGATTTTTCCCTTAATGATTGCCTTGTGCAATCATAGCGTTTGCGCGACAGGCTGACACCGTATATCCTGCTTTCAAAACTTTTCCCCTTTTTGTTCGTCAGCCTAACTGCCGCTTGACGTTTCTAGACTTCTTGTGTTATAATATTCATTAGAAATTCCTCCGAGTTGGTATTTTTTGTTGTGGTAAACTTATTATACCATATCTCGGTTGGAATTTCTATATTTTTGTGGCTCACATCATTATAACACATACATTTGATCTATTCATCGGCTATCAAGCCATTTGTTCAAAAAATCCGCCTGTATAATAGATATCAAAGATATTCAAAAAATCTCTTGACTATTTTTAAATTTGTGTTAAAATATAGGTAAAGGCACTTATGAAAATCCGGGAAATATTATATTGGCGAAAAAACAGGCAAAAATCTTTTATTGACAAGGAGGATCATAATGAATTCACAACCCAAATGGCTTGACGACGCGATTTTTTATGAGATCTACCCACAGTCCTTCAAGGACTCGAACGGCGACGGCATCGGCGACTTCAACGGGATCATCGAGAAGCTGGACTACATTAAGGAACTCGGCTGCAACGCTGTCTGGATGAACCCGTGCTTCAAGTCTCCGTTCGGTGACGCGGGCTATGACGTTTCCGATTATCTTGAAGCCGCGCCGAGATACGGCACGAACGACGATCTGAAACGCTTATTTGACGAAGCGCACAAGCGCGGTATGCACATACTTCTCGATCTCGTCCCGGGGCATACCTCGGTGGCACACCCTTGGTTCAAGGAATCGATGAAAGCGGCGCGCAATGAGTTCACCGACCGCTATGTGTGGACGGACGGTATCTGGGAAAGTCCCGACGGAATGGGCTGTATCCGCGGCTTTTCCGAGCGTGACGGCTCCTGCGCCGTGAACTTCTTCTCGCACCAGCCCGCGCTGAACTACGGATTTTACAAGCCCGATCCCGAAAAGAAGTGGCAGCAGTCCATGGACAGCCCCGGCGCTCGGGCGACGTTGGAGGCGATGAAGGACGTTATGCGCTTCTGGCTGAAAGCGGGCTGCGACGGCTTCCGCGTGGATATGGCGGGTTCGCTCGTGAAGAACGACGAGGACAGCAAGGGCACGATAAAGCTCTGGCAGAACGTCCGCGAGTTCCTCGATAAGGAGTTCCCGAACGCGGCGATGATCTCCGAGTGGGGAGAACCCGACAAATCGCTTTTGGGCGGCTTTCACATGGACTTTTTGCTGCAATTCGGACCGTCGCACTACAACGATCTGTTCCGCTGCGGGAAGCCGTTCTTCATGGGAGACGGAGACGCTTCCGAATTCGTCAAGAAATACATTGAGAACTACAAAAAGTCGGAACGCAAAGGACTTATCTGCATACCGTCTGGAAATCACGATATGGATAGGCTCGCGAGGACTGTTCACGGCGACAACTTAAAGGCGGCTTTCGCGTTTTTGCTGTCTATGCCGGGCGCGCCGTTCATCTACTACGGCGACGAGATCGGTATGCGCTATGTCGAGGGACTTGTCTCGGTCGAGGGCGGCTATGGGCGAACGGGTTCGCGTTCCCCCATGCAGTGGGATAATTCCCCCAACGCGGGATTTAGCACCGCGCCCGCCGACAAGCTCTATATAGCGCAGGACAGCGCTCCCGACCGCCCCACGGTACAGGCGCAGAAGGCGGACGAAAATTCTCTTTATAACGAAATAAAGCGGCTGATACAGATACGTCGGGAACACTCGGCGCTCCACAATCGTTCGGATATAGAGTTCGTTTACGCGGAGAAGAACGCCTATCCGCTGGCTTATATCAGGAAGTCGGACAGCGAACAGATACTTGTGATCATAAATCCGTCGGGTGAGACCGTGTCCTTCAAGAGCGGTATCGCGTTGGGGAAAGCCGTTTATACGCTCGGAGCGGCGGCTTCTTCGGACGGCGAAAAGATCACCGTTCAGCCCTATTCGTCGGGATATTACACGATCGACTCCGACAAGCGTTAAAATGCTTTCTTAACCCTTTTGATCTCCTCTTTGAGCGTTGGCGTTTGTGATTTTGTTCGCTTGCTGTTTCCGAATTCTTTAAAAAATATGTTCGTTTAAGGAGAAGTGAATAATATGGAATTGAAATTTCGCGCGAAAATCATTCAAAATGGAGATATGGACGCTGCCTATGTAGAGGTCCCTTACGATATAAAAGAGAGCTTCGGCAAAGGGCGCTTGTTGGTAAACGCCGCCTTTGACGGTATCCCGTATAGCGGGCAGGTGGTGAAAATGAACACTCCGTATTACATCATCGGTATTACAAAACAGATACGAAAGCAGATCGGCAAAAGCTTTGGCGATATCGTTGAAGTGGTTCTCCGCGAAAGGGACAGTGAAAAAACGGCTATGTGGAAATGTCCCAAATGCGGCAGAGAATTCAAGAAAAGAGAACAAAGTCATTACTGCGGCGAGAAGCCGAAGACCATTGATGAGTATATTTTGAGTCAGGACGAGGATAAGCGGGAAGATCTGCGCCATATCCGCAGGATACTTCACGACGCGTTACCCGGAGCGGAAGAACGTATCTCGTGGAGTATGCCGACTTTTTGGAAAAAACATAACATTATTAACTTCGCCGCTGCCAAAAAACACATTGGATTATATCCGGGACCTGCCGCTGTGGAACGGTTTTCCAAAGAACTGGAGGGATATGAAACAGATAAGGGAACTATTCGGATCCCGTATGGCAAGGTGGACGCCGCGATGATCGAGATGATCGCGAAGTGGTGTCTGGAGACCGACAATCACGCGTAGACAGCGTATGATCACGGTTGATCGGCTTTATGTTCCATGCTTATCGAAAAAGGGGCTGTAAAAAAACAGCCCCCTATTCATATTCAAAACTATAAACCGTTTGCGGGTGTAGGACTTGATGCGGCGGAATATACACATTACGCTGTAAAAACGGTTTATACTATCAATAATGTCCGCCGTTTGTATCGGAACAGAGCATTGTGAATGATATGAACGCGCCGATGGAAAGAGAGACCGCGTGATCGGATCCGATTTAATTGAGTGCGGAGATCGATCACCAATTCTGTGAAATAAACGTAAACAGTTCTCGGGAAATATCTTTATGGTCAGCCCTTAAGACCTCAATATTGTGCTTTGACGTGAAGATATAGTAGTACCCGTTTTTTTCTTCATCGCTGGCGTCAATGGCTTTTACCGATAATGCTTCCTTTAATTGAATGACCCTGTCTCGTGTAAACTCAATAAAGATGTCCTCATTTCCTAATTTGACATAATTGCTCTCATAATGTTTGTCCACAAATATAAAAGCAAAGTCAAAATCCAATTTATATTCGGTTGAAAATTTCTTAAATACTTCAAAGACTTTCAAGATATTTTCCTGTGCTTGGAGAGAGTTTCTTGCGAGAGCTTTTATTTCTTCCTCATCATCGCCGTTTATCGTATCATCCAAAGTCTTTTTTTCTTCATTAGCTTTAATGTATTCTTCCTCATTCATAAAGAAAGTATTTTTATATATAGCTCTTAGCGTGCTTTTGAAGGATCTTGCAACAGAGTTTCCCAAAAACTCTTTCTCCAAATTGCGAAATTCGATCTCGCTTTTCCATAGAGGCTTTAAGCGCTGGTTCCTATCAAAAAACTGCTTGCTGACAACACTGTCGCGATATTCATTTTTTAAGAAACATACGATATCGTCATCCGATAACAACGCTAAATTTATGCCCTTGGAATGATATCCGTTTGATGATATAGCTGTTTTGGAAAATATGCTCTTTTCATTTCCCAATTTCGAGTGATATTCTTTGACCATATGATCGTCATAGCTTTCGATCGCCAATTGGATCAGTTTAACGTCGTATAGGATCGTTGGATTGTTTTGTATCCAGTGTCTTTCCAGATCGTTGGCAAAGGTCACATTTTCGATAACACTCAAAGAACCGCGCTTATATGCGGGAACTCTTTTTTTGTTTGAAGACGAGTCTGTAAAATCGGATATACCATATCCGGAAAAAAGCCTGTCCACGTCTAACGCCATAGTGTTGAAGCCCGTAGCGTATGAGTCTCTGATCAAATAGTCAAGCTTGTCAACATCAATAACGGAGCCGTTGAGCATCCCGATAATAGTATTTTCAATTATTTTATCATCGGGTTTATATTTTACGCCGATTATAGAACGCACAAACAATTCTCTGTCTATTCCGGGAATATTGTGTTCTTCGATCAGATCCAGTCCGACCAACGCGCTCATTGCCTCATGGGGTTTGCCAATAGTTGTCTTAATATCATCTTGAAAGCTAGATTCGTCGGTAAACCTTTTATTTAACTCGTCACGAAAATCCGTGCTTCTCTCATAATACTGTTCTCCGGTATGAGAAAAGGGGGAATGTCCGACATCATGAAGCAGACAAGCCAACAAAAAAGTAGTTCTGTAGGTGTCCCAATCGACATCGGCATATTCCGGGAATTCTCTTTCCTTAACATTTTTGGCGAAACAATCAAAGGCTTTCTTGCCTAAGTGATATACACCGATGGAATGAACAAAACGATTATGTAACGCCGAAGGATATAAGGATTGGTATCCTGTTTGAATAATATTTCTCAATCGCTGAAATTCCGAAGTATCTATCAATGGTATGCAAATATCGTCTATATCAACATATCCGTAAATTGGATCTTTGACTTGCTTCATATCTTGTCTCCTTTGATTTAAACCTTCCTGCCGGCAAATTCATATAACATTTTAACCAAGAAACTCAATATATTAAATGGCAAGTAACCCATAAATCTGCTTTCAAGATCCTCGATCTGCTTTGTCTCGCGATCGTATTCAAAGTAATCGGAGAAATCATATATCGCAGTCGCAACTTGTTCTGCGGAAGAAAGAAAAATGGCATCGATGTTGTTGCTGAGAGACATTTTTTGAATATAGATCCCTGCCTCGCTCAGTTCGCTTAAGGTAACAGACGCCTTTTTGTTTGTCCTTTTCAGCGCAATGAGAAGATTTGCGATAATATACTCTGCTCCAACAAATGTGATCATAACGTGCCCTCCGTATTTTATTATATTCGCGTCGAAACAGAAATATACTTAAATGTAAATCTTGCTTATTTCAAATTTTTATAACTATAATTATTCAAATAAATTTTTCTGTCTTATTACTTTTCCGTTTCACAATGACCATGAAAAAGTCATTATAGGAATAATAATGATAAGCCCTATGTTCAACAACGAAAAAGGATTTAACAAAAGCGAGATCAAAAAGACCTCGCTTAAAATATTTACGCCAATTTGGCGGTGTGACATCGTTACCAA
>CAYPWI010000068.1:3599-8277 GCA_964414395.1 uncultured Ruminococcus sp. | reverse complement strand
GAATGGCGCAGACGGCTGTGGACACGTTGCGATTGTCGAGGAAATCAAACCGAACGGCGATATTGTATGTTCCAATTCTGCATACGGCGGTACACGCTTCTATATGCAGACATATCTCAAAAGTAACGGCTATAATTCGGGTTCGCTTACTTTTCAAGGCTTTATCCTGCCACCCGTGGACTTCTCCGCACAAGCCGATACGCCGCCGTCTGCGGCTTTGAGTTCCACAGCATTTAAGATAGGCGATGTTGTGGATTTTACGGGTAGTACACACTACGTATCCAGCACCGGAACAAGGGGAACTGCCGCCAAGCCGGGTAGGGCAAAAATAACGATCATTGCCCCGAATACTGCGCACCCGTATCACATCATTGCAGAGTGCGGCGGTGGCTCGACCGTTTATGGCTGGGTCAATAAGTCAGACATTGTTCCTAAAAAGACGATTGATGAATTGGCGCAAGAGGTTATAAGCGGTGATTGGGGCAACGGCGACGAGCGCAAACGGCGGCTGACAGCGGCAGGATATAACTATTACGCGGTGCAAAAACGTGTAAATGAATTGCTTTAAGGAGGGCAGACTATGGCATTGAACATTCCCGGTGTAGACATCAGCTACTGCCAGTCTGGCTTGAGCTACGAAAAGCTCAAGGCAGACGGCATAAAATTCGCCATTATTCGCAGTAGCTACACAGGCACAGAAACACATCGGCAGGGCGTGGATAACCTGTTGAACCGTCACGTCAACGGCTGTATTTCGCAGAAGATTGACTACGGCTTCTATCATTACTCCTGCGCTGTGACGGTCGCGGAGGCTAAGAAAGAGGCTCAATTCTGCGTGGAACAGATAAAGCGCTTCCCTCTGCCTACATACCCCGTGTTTTTCGACGCGGAGGAAATGCAGATGGCGAACCTCGGAAAAAAGGTGGCGACTGATATTGCACTCGCCTTTATTGAGGAAGTCGAGCGTCTCGGATATCCCAGCGGCATTTACGCAAATCCTAGCTGGGTTGAAACTTATCTCGACAAGACGCGCATACTCGGCAAAAAGGACTTGTGGCTTGCACATTGGGTAAGTAGCCCTCGGCAGTACGGTCAGAAGCTTTGGCAGAGCGGATTGCGCTATTCTGCTGGTATGCAGATCGATGCGGACTACTGTTTTGTTGATTACCCGAAAGAAACGGCGGCTTGGTATTCGGCACACGGTAAGTTACCCGTAACCGCTACTAAGAAGTCGCTTGAAGAGATTGTTGCTGAGGTCTGGGCTGGCAAATGGGGCGTCGGGCAGCAGCGGTATGATGACCTTACGGCTGCTGGCTACGATTATTACGCCGTGCAGGACGTTATAAATAAGCGGATTGCTGAGCAGAACAAGCTCTCTACTTCCGCTATCAAAATCGGCAGTAAGGTTATGCTCAAAAAAGGTGCTAAGACATACAACGGCGGCTCTCTCGCTTCGTTTGTGTATACACGACAGCATACGGTTTCCGAGATTGTTGGTGATCGTGCAGTAATCTGCTACGGAACAGTTGTGGTTGCGGCAGTGAAGTTAGCTGACTTGACTTTGGCTTAATAAGACAGCGACTTTCCGTGATCGCAGGAATAAAAGCATAATCCCGTCCATTAGTTAAGACTTAACTGATGGACGGGATTTTTTATACCCGTATACGGGAGATTAGAACGACCATTCGATTTTAATATCATCATCGGTCAGAATTATTCGATCAATTAGGCTCTGCATAATTCGCCTTTTCTGGGTATCATCTGCGAAATCCCAAATTTGTGCTGCGTCAGATAGGAGTTCCTGCACTAAATTGAAAGGCATATTTTCTTGTTCGCTCGAAGGTTCGAGAGTTGTTTGCAGAGCAGTCTTTTCTGCATATAGCTTGTTGATTTTTTCGCCCAGCAGCTCCGGTGGAATGTCGTCTTGCTGGTAGAGTTCCATTAGCTTGTTTATTTGCTTATCTATGGCGTGAATACGTTTTTGTACATCAGAGTCCTTATTGTTTTTGACAGCAGTTTTCGGTTTGTTTTCCGCAAGTTCTTTTGCGAGTTCGGGATTTTTCAGCAGTTCACGAATTTGAGCCTCGATCTTAGGCTCCAGATCCTTAGCTTTCCAATGCTTGTTGGTGCAATTCTCGTCCTTTATCATCTGTTTTACCTGTTTGGTTCGGGAATAGCAGGAATAATATGAATACTTGCCGGTGTTTCTGAGATAATATCTTGCTCCGCAGTGTCCGCAGAACAGCATTCCTGTCAGTAAATGCTCGGTGTGAAATGCCGCGCCGTTGAATTTTTCTCGTCGCTTTCCTCTGAGGACCTGTACCGCGTCGAATTGTTCTTTGCTTATGATTGCATCGTGTGCATTGTCTACAATAACTTCACCAAAGTGAAGACGCCCGGTGTAGGTTTCATTACCGAGAATGTTACGAACCGAGGACCACGAATTGTAGCTACCATATCGGTTAGTGTAGCCCTCGTCACGCAGACGTTCTGTAATTGATATAAGAGAACCTCCTGCGAGATACCATTCATAGATTTTACGGACTTGCTCAGCCTCATATGGATTGACAACAAGTTTTCCGTCAACGTAATCGTACCCGATAGGTGTATTGCCGCCGCCGTGATAAAGACCAGCTTTGGCTCTCGCAACGCGTCCCATCCAGGTACGCTCTTTGATCTGTTCACGTTCGAGTTGAGCAAAAACCGCAAGCAGTCCGATCATAGCTTTGCCAAAAGGTGTTGCCGTGTCGAAACTCTCTTGCATAGAAACAAAATCAACCTTGTTTGGCAGGAATATTTCTTCGATAAGGTAAAGTGTATCTCGCTGAGACCGTGAAAGTCTGTCGAGCTTGTAGACAAGAACGAGATCAAACTTATCGGTTTCCTGCATCAATTTTTGAATTCCAGGACGTTTGAGATTACTGCCGGTAAAACCGCCGTCCACATACACGTCCGCAATCAGCCAATCGTGTGCTTTGCAGTACGCAATTAAGCGCTCCCTCTGCTCGCCTACGGAGTAGCCTTCCTGCGCCTGCTCTTGCGTAGAGACGCGTATATAAATTGCAGCGCGTCTCAAAGCTACGACCGCCCACGATCACAGGCGTGTAATAGGCGAGTACCTGTGATCGTAAGCATAGTTTTGTTGTGAGTCATTCTTTGCTCCCTTCCAGATCAACGGCAAAGTTAAGAAGTTTCAGCCGATTTCTGCCGCTCAGATTTTCGTAGATGTTCAACAGTTCGACTGCCTCAGGAGTTAAGGATTTTCCGCTCTCACTATTGAAAACTACCCCGCCTTGATTAGCCTGTATGAACGGACTGTTAGACAGAGAGCCGTTGATGTTGTTTTCGATAGTTGGAACAGTTTTAATGCCCCTAAGTAGATAGTCTGTGCTTACATTAAAGAAATCAGCAATTTTAATGAGAATTTCGATACTAGGATACGAATTTGGGGTACGCTCGTATTTTCCGACAGCAGAACCCACAACGCCTAGCTGAACAGCAAGCTGCTCTTGTGTAATGTCTGCTTCCTTACGAAGTTTTCTAAGTCTGTCGCCGAAGTCACTCATAAATAACACCTCATTCCACAAATGGTTGATTTTTGTTCCTGTAAGTTTATTATATCGCTTTCTGGTGGATTTGTCAAGTAGGTAATTAGAAAAATTTTTCAGAAAAAATTTAAAAATTTTTTTGAAAAATAGTTGACAAATAGAGCTGTTAGTGGTATAATAAGAATATGGGTACAAAAAATATCCTTACAAGTGATAAAAAGGCAGGTGAAAGAATGAATACTATGAAAAAGCTGCGGCTGCAAGCTGCTCTGAAACCCGGTGGAAAACTTCTTACGCAAAAAGATGTTGCACGGGAGATCGGGGTTAGAAGTACGTCGGTCAGCAAATGGGAATGCGGACAGGCAATGCCCACGGTCGATAAGTTACCCGCATTGGCGAAGCTGTACGGTTGTACTGTTGAGGAGCTTGTAGAAGCCGTTCCCCGTAGTGCCGTTCCGAAGGAATGACAGCGGTCTCCACGGTTTTGTTAGCCGTAGCAACAGAACTTGCCAAAACCGCAAAGGACAGTATGCCGAAGATCCGCGAGGGAGAGAATGTCATCAGTGAGTGGCTTGAAAATGGTATTTACAACCGCAAAACGACGCTTAACGGTGACGTTTATCTGGCTCAATATGATTTTAGGCAAAAGAAAAGCCGCCGAGTGGCGGTAGTTGACAGGATTGGAGATGTTTGACGTAGCCTGCTGCATTTGCCTATATTAACTCGCCCCGCCAGATCATCTGACAGAGCGTTGTCTGCCGTCGTGGTCGTTAATTAAATTTCTTTATACTCTAATTATACCACTAATAGGCGTATTTGTCAAGGGGTTTTTGAAAATTTTTCGAGAAAAATTTTACAGAAAGTGCGATTTCAAACACCTCATTATGCCGCCTTTTTAGTGGGGTTAAGATACCACCAGTCTATGAAGTCTACCTGCTTGATAATCTCCTCTGCGTAGGAGTTCAGATCGCCGTACTCATAAACCGAAGCCTGTTTACGGGTTTCCAGCGTAGCCCCCATAAACTTCAGAGCAGTTACCTTACTGTCCTCGCCGAATGTGAGCGAGCATACCATACAGTTCCTGTAATTGATAAGCGTGCAATTCTTCTTGACCTGCAAGCGGACCTTAT
>CAYPWI010000068.1:0-3589 GCA_964414395.1 uncultured Ruminococcus sp. | reverse complement strand
GGAGTGGCAGCCGTCTGCTGCGGCGATTATGCTCTTGACGATCTCAAGCGCCGACTTTGCGATCTCCTCGCTCTCAGCCGTTGCTGCCGTGTTGCTGATCTCCGCCGACTTATCAGTGCCTTCTGTTTTGGGGAAATCCTCAACAGAAGCGTCCGCGCTCTCTGTGGTCTCTGTGGTCTCTGTGGTCTCCGCAGTCTCATTGACCTCTTCGGTCTCCGCAGTCTCAGTGACCTCTGTGGTCTCTGTGGTCTCAACGACCTCAGCGGTTTCCGCAGCTTCAGTGATCTCGACTACGTTAGCTTCGTACTCAGCCTTGCTGATTACCTTCTTCTTACCGTCCGCTACTTTGTAGTAACGAGCTTTGCCGTTCTTGTCTGTTGTCATAATATACTGTGTCATAATCTTGTCCTCCTAAAATTTCATTTAGCGCCCGCGGGCTTGTGACCGCTGTCAGCCGCATTAACACGGGCGGTTATCCCGCTTGCAGCGACTATTGCCGCCGCTCCGTGCCACTCTGCGTTCTATCAATACATAATGCACTTGCCGTCAACGAAGTACGCAATCGGATCACCGAGTATGCTTTGAACTTCTACCGGAATTCCACACTGATCGTGGCATTCCGCAGCGTCTTTCAGCGTCTGCTCTTTTGTCATCGTTACGTTGTCCACTGTAATTCTTATAATCTTTGTCATTGTCTTTTCCTCCTTGCCTTTCGGCTTTCAGTTGTGGTTTGTTTTGTTTTTCTTTAATTCTATTATACCATAGTAACGTGTTATTGTCAAGAGGTTTTTTGAAAAATTTCGCTCTTAGAGCGCCAAAATGAACTTTCCGTTTTTGTGCATTTAGTCCAAAAGAAAATCGCCCTTTACAGGGCGAAAAAATCAAACATCTGCGAAGCACTTGTACACTGCGGCTTTAATTCCCGGAAAAGCCGTCTTAATGGGTTCGAGTCGTTCTAAAGATGAAAGCGTTATTTCTTTTTGCGCTCCACACAATTCGTTCAGTTTCGCAGTCGAAATGACATAAAACTCCCACTTGTTGAGGTCTAAAGGATCCGCTATGATTGTGTCGGTTTCCGCATATAAGCAAAAGACGTAAACATCTGACCGCCTTTCAACTGTATCAGAAAAACCTTTTTTAGCGTCCCACGCTCTGGTTGGGCGGATACTGAAAACGATATTAGACAGCTGAACTTGATCCCACGCTTGCAAATAGGAGCTGCTTTTAACCTCTATGCGTATGTCTTTTCGTTGTTCTCCATCTTCCTCCGAATTGAACGAATATGTCAAATCCCACGGCTCCCAATTTCTCCGAACAGATTTTAAGTCCAGCCCTAACGCAGCGGCTACAACAAATTCCGAATAATTGCCCCGCAACGTATTATCCAGCAAATCTGATGAATTCCAACTCCAGAAATCGAGGATTGTATATCCGATAGGCTCACCGGCAAAAGTAATAGGCTCGTCGCCGTTTTTCCTGTCACTCACTATTCTCAGCTCCCACAAAAATATCGCAATAGGCGATTTTATCCACCTCTACGCTTTCCATTATACCGCATCGCAATATTTTTGTCAACCCCTTTTTAGGGGAAGTCTGCCGAAAATAACAGGAGCCGATCTGTCTGATCGGCTCCTGCTGCTCATTTCTGGTTCTTCTGTTCATCTCGTTCTACTGCTTCAGCGACGGCTCGTGTGATGAAGCCGTTTAAACTCTCACCCATAGCTTCAGCGTGAGCGCGGATAGCTTCGCCGTTTAGATCTGAGTCCTTTCTAACTCTGATCAGCGTTCGGTCATACGCTTTCTTTACATACCTCGCGTTAGCGTCGATATGCGCTTGACTGCTTTTCCGTTCAGCCATCTTGCGGATCACCGCCTTTCAGCTTATCGCGTTCAACCGCTTCCGAAATGGATCTGACCAAAAAGCCGTTTACACTCTCTCCCATTATCTCAGCGTGGGCGCGTATGAAGTCGAGGTTTTGCTTGCTATCCTTCCTAACATTGAAAACCAACTTGTCATATGCTTTGCTTTCAAACCGAGCTGTTGCTTCGATGTGCGCTTTACTTGCTGCCATAATATCGCTCCCTTCGTCTGCATATATTATAGCACATATAACGGTACTATGTCAAGTGCTTTTTCTACAATCCGACAATATCTTGACTTTCTCTGGTGTGGCTGAAACTTCTCGCGCGCGTACGCGTGTATGATCACACAGATTAGGCGAATTAGGCGCGTTAGGTGTATGCGCGTTTTTATCTAATTCCTCTAATCTCTCTATCTCTATACTTTAAAGTACAAGATGTTTCAATGTTTCACAATAACTATAAAAGCTGATTATAAAGTCATTTTCTGCTGAAACATTTTTGAAACATTCCCGAAACTTTGAAACGTTTGACCGCGAAATTCTTCTTGAAACATTTGTAGAATTTCCTTCCTAACTATCCACTTTCAATTCTAAATATCTCCCTGTGCGCTAAATTGTTTCACGAATGTTTCACTGTTTCACAGCTACTTTGGTATCGCCGCCTTCCGAAAAGTCCCTTGACAAATTAGGACTGACGTGCTATAATACGAGTGAGGGGACAGGCGTCCATAACATACTTTGTCCTAACTTTTGGCTCACATCGGATTGACGACCGACGTGAGCCTTTTCTTTTTCAGTCATCATAATCATCGTAGTTCTCAACGACTTTATCAGCGCTGACCGAGTCGCTGCTTTCAAGAAAGAACTCGGCAAAACATTCTCTGCACACTTTGTCGCCGTCTACCAGATAGCGCACCTTGCTTTCTTCGTCACACCATTCACAGCAACCTTCGCTATCCTCAACCTTTTCAGCTTTTTCAAGTGAAGCCTCAACGAAACACTCCTCGCAGAGCAAGTCACTGCCGAACTCATAGAACTCCTCGGCTTCATCTCCGCACTTATTGCAGTAAGCAACAGGAACGTGGCGCAGGCTACACGCTGCCCCGCGGCAGGGGAGATCACAACAGCAGCAATGATCTTCAATCCGTACTCCCACAGTTTATCACCTCACAATTCGTCTGCGTTATCAGGTCAGTACCATAAATTCTAATCAGCACGTCCACGCCGCGCTTTATCTCAGCACTTACGTCCTTTCCTATCTGCCGGTAAAACTCCGGACTTACCATACATTCATACCCCAGACGCATAGCTTCCTTGTCGGCTGGATCTATACCGAGCCGAAATTCCTTCGCTATTCTAAGGGCTTTCTTGTATTCTCCAGCTGCTACCAAGCGTCTTACTGCATCAGACTTCTTCTCCGGCATAACACCACACCTCTCAAAAATTGTAATCGTAAAACTCGTGCCTGCCCTTGCCGAGCTGCGGGTGTCCGGGCAGTCCATAATAGTTATGCTTCTTCGACCAAAACACCGTTGTCAGCTCACAGTTCTCATTCGGCTCATAGGTGTATCTCTGCTCGTCCTGGTTGACACAGTAACCGCAGAAGCCGCCGGGAACAATCTCCGGTTTGAATTGGGGATCAAGCGTCGCCTTATCACGGCGTACTGTTATCGAGTTCTTTGTGACCTTAACTATCGTCCCAGCGTGTTGATCCGAATACAGGTAGA
>CAYPWI010000067.1:5969-8363 GCA_964414395.1 uncultured Ruminococcus sp. | reverse complement strand
CTGGCTAACGATAAGTTCGCTATGCAGAGATTGAAGGACGAGGCGGAAAAGGCGAAGATCGCGCTTTCCAACTCCACTTCCGTAAACGTTTCTATCCCGTATATCACCGCGGACGCGAGCGGCGCAAAGCATTTGAACGTAACGCTCTCCAGAGCTAAGTTCAACGACCTCACCGCAGACCTCGTAGAAGCTACTATGGGTCCGCTGAAACAGGCGATCTCCGATTCGGGTCTCGATAAGAAGGATATCCACAAGATACTTCTGGTCGGCGGTTCCACGAGAATTCCCGCCGTACAGGATGCGGTCAAGAGCTTCCTCGGCAGCGATCCGTTCAAGGGCATCAACCCCGATGAGTGCGTGGCTATAGGCGCGTCCATTCAGGGCGGCGTTCTCAATAAGGAAGTACAGGGCATCGTTCTGCTTGATGTAACGCCTCTGTCGCTCGGTATCGAGACCGCGGGCGGCGTTTGCACCAAGATGATCGAGCGCAACACTACCATTCCGTGCAAGGAGACTAAGACCTTCACAACATATGACGACAATCAGCCGTCCGTTGACATCAATGTGCTCCAGGGCGAGCGAGAGATGGCGAAGGACAACAAGTCGCTCGGTAATTTCAGACTGGACGGCATCGCTCCCGCGCCTCGCGGTATCCCGCAGATCGAGGTAACGTTCGACATAGACGCGAACGGTATCGTAAACGTATCGGCGAAGGATAAGGGCACGGGCAAGGAGCAGCACATCTCCATAACCGCGTCCACCAATATGTCTAAGGACGATATAGATAAGGCGGTCAAGGAAGCGGAAGCGTTCGCAGCTGACGACAAGAAGCGCCGTGAGGAAGCGGACACCCGCAACGAGGCTGACTCGATGGTATATCAGATGAAGAAATCTCTTGTGGACTTCGGCGACAAGGTTTCCGCCGATGACAAGGCGAAGGTAGAGCCGAAGATCGCGGAGCTCGAGGAAGCGCTCAAGGGCACCGATATCGAGGCTATCAAGACCAAGAAGGATGAACTGCAAAAGGCGTTCTACGAGGTAGCGCAGAAGGTATACCAGGAGAACGGCGGCGATCCCAATGCGGCGGCTGGCGCTCAGGGCGCTCCGAACGGTAACAGCGGCAGCGGCGATAACGGCGGGAATGACGACGGCGCGGTCGATGTGGAGTTCACAGAGAAGAAGTAATTTTATAGGCAGATGCACCGCGTGTGGTCAAAACGCGCGGTGTTTTTGCCGACTTTAGAGTAATTATAGCGCGATCCGCGAGATGGCTTTTTTGAAAACGCAATACGCCGCTCGGATGCCAAAGCAGTGCGTTTACGGCGTATTGTGAAAAAAGAGCAACATTCCGGAAAGCTATGAAATTTCAAAACGCAGCTCGCGAAGCTTTCCGCGCGCAGCAAAGCGAGCACGGAAAGCTTCGTGAGCTAGGCGAGCAGTTTGCGCAGCGCGGAGCGCGGAGCAAACTGCGGTTTTGAAATTTCTTTTCAAATAAGGAGTTTATATGGCGGACAAAAGAGATTATTATGAAGTGTTGGGTGTGGACAAAAGCGCTACCGACGCAGAGATAAAGAAAGCGTACCGCAAGCTTGCGAAGCAGTACCACCCCGACCTGAACCCCGACGACCCTACGGCGGCGGAGAAGTTCAAGGAGATAAACGAGGCAAATCAGGTGCTGTCCGATCCGGATAAGCGCGCGAGATACGATCAGTTCGGACACGCGGGCATCGACCCGAGCTACGGCGGCGGAGCGAACTTCACCGGCGGCTTCAACGGCGTGGACTTAGGCGACATATTCGCGGACATATTCGGCGGCGGATTTGGCGGATTCAGCGGCGCGGGTTCTTCCTCGAGAGCGGGGAACGCTCCGCGGCGCGGTTCGGATATAACCGTATCGCTGGAGATAGGGTTTATGGAGGCGTGCAAGGGCATTTCTCACGATATCACGATAAACGTGACCGACGAGTGTCCCGACTGCAAGGGCAGTGGCGCTAAGGCGGGAACTTCCGCCAAGACCTGCCCCAACTGTAACGGCAGAGGCTACGAGACGATCCAGCAGCGCAGTATGTTCGGCATGATGCAGACGCAGCGTCCCTGCTCGAAGTGCGGCGGCAAGGGCAAGATAATCGAGACTCCCTGCCCGAAGTGCGCGGGTTCGGGAAAGGTCAACGTGAAGAAGACCGTCAGCGTGAAAGTCCCCGCGGGTATCGACAGCGGAATGACGCTCAACGTTCGCGGTCAGGGAAGCGTGGGCACGAACGGCGGATCGCGCGGCGACCTCAAGGTTAGGATATCCGTGCGCCCCGATCAGGTGTTCGAGCGCGACGAGTATAATATCTTGATCGATTTCCCGATAACATATTCTCAGGCGGCGCTGGGCGCGGAGATCGAAGT
>CAYPWI010000067.1:0-5959 GCA_964414395.1 uncultured Ruminococcus sp. | reverse complement strand
AGACGTTCCGACTATCGACGGAATGGTGAGCTATAAAGTGCCCGCCGGGACACAGCCGGGAACGGTGTTCAGACTGCGCGGAAAGGGTGTTCAGAAGCTCCAGCGCGCCGAGGGTGACCGCGGCGACCAGCTCGTGAAGATCAATGTGGAAGTCCCCAAGAAGCTCTCCAAGAAGCAGAAGGACGCGCTCGAGGCGTTCGAGGCGACGCTCGACGAGGGGAACTATGAGAAGAGGAAATCGTTCTTCGATAAGCTTAAGGATAGATTTTCCAAATGAAGGGCTGAAATACACGCAAAGGAGATGAGGTAATGGAGAAGAAGTATGTTCTTATGAATAAGGACTTGCCGCTGACGGAGTTCAGACTTGTGGACATCGATGAAGAGATCTTTGAGTTGGACGAATTGAGGATAATAACTTCAAATCCTTATAGTGACATAAAAGCCTTGAAAAAATTGATCACGACCAGAAAGCCCGCGAAAAACCGCGAGCATATGGATAAGCTTCTGACACTTATGCAAATAAAGTGTATGTCGGGGTATCTGGATATTTCATATGGCTTATCGCTTAACGACACGCTTTGGGTAAGACCCGTTGACGTTGACGATGATATCTCGTGGAAGAAGCTCAATCTTTATGAGAACGATTTCAACGAGGTCATAGCGCATTACGCGTTCTGCGGACAGGGCATGGCGGGTATGCACATGAAGACCACATCTCCCGAGTTCGGCACTAACGGTATGCTGCCCAAGTGCTGGAAGCGCGTGGACGGGAAGATATATCTGTACAAGGGCGGTACCTCGGGCTGTTCGAATACGGGAAACGAGCCGTATTCCGAGTATATGGCGAGTTGCCTTTTAAAGGCAATGGGTATGCCGAATTTCGCGGAGTACACGCTGAGAAAGTATCATGGAACATTGGTGTCAAGCTGCGAGCTTTTTACTAATATTGATTATGGATTTTTACCGGTCTGTAACGCGTATAACCCGGAGCTCTTCGAGGAGATCCCCGAGATATTCGATAAGCATGGTTTTCGCTCAGAGTTCAACGATCTTATGGTGTTTGACGCGCTTATCTGGAATCCCGACAGGCATTTGAACAATTATGGGTTTATCATAGATAATTCCACCTACAAAATAGAGGGTATGGCGCCTATATTCGATAACGGTGAGGGTTTGCTGCCGTATTACACCATGGATAAGGACATTGAGGAGTATTCCAAAAAGTACGATATCCAGAATTCGGGTTTGCCGTTTAAAAGCGCATTGGTGTACTGCCTTGAGGAACGCCACAAGAAGATGTTGTCGCGTCTTGACGGCTTCAAGTTCCCGCCTGATGAGCTGTTCGACCTGCCCGCCGAGCGTGTGGAACGCATCGAGGAGCTTCTCCAAAAGCGCATACGTTGGCTGTGCGGACTTACCGTGCGCGTATAATTCGCGAAAGCGGCTATTTTGAATTTTTTCTCTCGCCAACTTGCATTTTTGAACTAATTCAATGCCTGCTATTCTCTAAAAAGAATAATTCTTGTACGGGAATTGCAGGCTCTTGTGCAAAACGCTGTAAAAATTCGTAAAAAATTTTTGTATTTTGTGCAAGAAATCAGTAGACAAATAGCAGGATATACGCTATAATATTAGTGTAAGAAACAACGGCGTTTCGAGGGTGCGGCATTACCGCGCGTTTTCGTGCGCCGTTTTTTTGGTATTCTGCCGATGACAGTTCCGATAGGGCGATCAATAATGCTATCGGCTGTGGATCGGTACTCGGAGGGTATACAAAATGGAAAACTTTAATGTGGCAGAACAATTCGGGGCTGACGTGTTCAACGAGGAGACAATGAAGCAGCGCCTGCCCAAGACTGTGTTCAAGGCTTTGAAAAAGACCATCGCCGAGGGCAAGGAGCTCGACAGCTCTATAGCCGACGTGGTGGCTTCCGCAATGAAGGATTGGGCTATCGAGAAGGGTGCGACGCATTACACTCACTGGTTTCAGCCGATGACGGGCATCACCGCCGAGAAGCACGACAGCTTTATTGCCCCCATGGGCGACGGTACGGTCATTATGGAATTCTCCGGCAAGGAGCTGATAAAGGGTGAGCCCGACGCTTCCAGCTTCCCTTCGGGCGGGCTGAGAGCGACATTTGAGGCGAGAGGGTACACGGCGTGGGATCCTACCTCTTACGCGTTCGTCAAGAGCGGTTCGCTGTATGTACCGACCGCGTTCTATTCCTATTCGGGAGAAGCGCTCGACAAGAAGACCCCGCTGCTGCGTTCCATGGAAGTGGTATCGGACGCTGCGCTGAGAATTCTCCGCCTGTTCGGAAATACCACCGCCAAGCGCGTCGTGCCGACCGTCGGCGCGGAGCAGGAGTATTTCCTCGTGGATAAGAAGACCTACGACAAGCGCAAGGATCTGATCTTCACGGGCAGAACGCTCTTCGGAGCGCCCGCGCCCAAGGGTCAGGAAATGGACGATCACTACTTCGGCTCTATCAAGGACAGGGTAGCGAGCTACATGAAAGATCTCGACGAGCATCTCTGGAGACTCGGTATCCCCTCGAAGACCAAGCACAACGAGGTAGCCCCCTCTCAGCATGAGGAAGCCCCCATCTTCGCCCCCGCCAACCTCGCCACAGACCAGAACCAACTCACTATGGAGCTGATGAAGAAGATAGCTCTCGAGCACGATCTGGTATGCCTGCTTCACGAGAAGCCTTTTGCGGGAATAAACGGCTCGGGTAAGCACGACAACTGGAGCCTTTCCACCGACGACGGGCAGAACCTGCTCGATCCGGGACGTTCGCCGATGCAGAACGCGCAGTTCCTGACGTTCTTAGTGGCGATCATCAAGGCTGTTGACGAGTATTCCGATCTTCTGAGACTGTCGGTAGCCTCCGCGGGCAACGATCACCGTCTGGGCGCTAACGAAGCGCCGCCCGCTATCATCTCCATATTCCTCGGAGAAGAGCTTCAAGCGGTCGTAGACGCGCTGGAGAAGGGCACGGAGTACACCTCCGAGGGCAAGGTTATGTTCCATGTGGGCGTTTCCTCACTGCCCGATTTTCCGAAGGACTCCACCGACAGAAACAGAACATCGCCGTTCGCGTTTACGGGCAACAAGTTCGAGTTCCGTATGGTCGGCTCTAACCTCAATGTGGCGGGACCCAATACTATCCTGAACACCATAGTCGCCAATTCTCTGACGGAATTCGCGGAGGAGCTTGAGGGCGCCGAGGACTTCAACAAGGCTTTGCACGATCTTCTGGTGAAGACTATCAAGGAGCACAAGCGCATAATCTTCAACGGCAACGGCTACGGCGACGAGTGGAAGGCGGAGGCTGCGAAGCGCGGTCTTCCGAATCTCGCTTCTGCTGTGGACGCGTACCCCTGCGTGACCGCCGAGAAGAACATCGCGCTCTTCAAGAAGTTTGGCGTATACAGCGAGGTGGAGCTGCACGCGAGACAGGAGATACTGTTCGAGAACTACTCCAAGACTATCAATATCGAGGCGCTGACGGCTGTCGATATGGTGAAGACTGAGATACTTCCCGCGGTGATGAAGTTCGCGAAGGACGTTTGCGATATCGCGGCGAGCAAGAAGGCTGTAGGCATTGAGCCGGCGGTTGAGAAGAGCCTTGCTGGGAAGGTGAACGATCTCACTGTGGCGCTGAACGACAAGGCGAATACGCTTTCAAGCGCGGTGGTCAAGGCGCAGGCGGTGAGCGGCGCTGAGGCTCAGGCGAGAGCCTACCACGACGAGGTATTCGCGGATATGCAGAGCCTCCGCGCGGTAGCCGACGAGCTGGAGACCATAGTAGGCGAGGAATACTGGCCGTATCCTACTTATGACGAACTGCTGTATAACGTATAATTTATGACAGAGATATAATTTTATGGCGGTTTTACCGGTGCGGAAGGGAAAACCGCCATAAATTTTTTGAAATGGTATTGACTTTTTGGGGTGGGCGGTATAATGATAATAGTGGGAGAAACTGCATTATAGCTGAGCCCGTAGATTTTTCTGCAGATGTAGTTTATGTTATAGATCCTCATTATGAAGCCGTTTCTTTTGGGCAGACATACCATACCACTTGATGAATTATACTAATTCTCAACTAAAAGAAGACAAAACTTTTTTGTCCGCTCGGAGCGGATTAGCATTTTCTCTTTTTGATTTGTTTTCAAGCCGTCAATTTGTTTTCCCCTTGGCAGGGTAATGCCGCATATATCGATGTCGGCAAGATCGAGCGCGGTTCCGACAGAGATCTTCGTATAATTGCGGCATTGGCGTGATCATATTTTCGACTTGTCCGTATTCCGACTCCATCCGGAAATTTTGAAGCGACCGCCGTTTTTGTTTTTTTCAATCTTTCATTGTTTTTTCACGAAATCTTTATAAAATCGGATTATAATTAAAAAAATCGTAGAATTATTTGGTTAGGTGGTATAATGAAAAAACACATTTGTGCAATAGTTTCCTTTGTTCTTGCTCTGACGATTTGCGGCTGTTCGGCGAGTGAACAGTTCGGTGAGGAAAACTCTTCGTCGGAAAGCTCCTCAATGACGCAGAGCAGCGCCGTTTCTTCATCTTCTTCCTCGGAGGAGATATCGTCCGTTCCCGAGAAGGTTTATCTAGATCCCGCCGATTATCTCCCGTCCACGGCGGACTATGTGAAGAGTGTCATCAAGGAACACGTCTCGAAGATCGAAAAGCCCGATATGACCGAGTTCGAGAAGGTCAAGGCGGCGACAGACTATATTATCTCGATCGGCAGCTATACCGTCTCGCCGTCGCTGGACGTGTGGCGATATCGGTCGGCGGGTGATTCCGTGCCGACATATGAGGAGATGCGCGCGCTGAATATGCTGTTGTTCGGCGCGGAGACCTGCGAGGGCTACGCGTCGGCGCTGAACCTTATCCTCAATGAAATGGGTGTGGAAACGAACCTTCTCACGGGACTGGTGCGGACTAACCACAACGGTGTGCGCGGGCTCGGATATCACACATGGAGCCAGGTTAAGGTGGACGGCGTGTGGTATCATCTCGACTGCAACGTGGAGGATCTGAATTCCTCGGGCGTGGTGTATTATCGTTATTTTCTGAAAAGCGACGCAGCTATGAGCTCCACGCATTATTGGGGACAGCGGCTCATAAACCTAGGTCAGCTTGAGGAAGGTCAGGTCGCCGATGTGCGCGGGAAGTATATGGGTGAGGAATGTCCGCAGAACTATCCCACTCCCGCCGCGACTGCTATTCCCGTTACCGAGCGCCCCGACGTTATGGCTATCCGCGAGGAGCTTTCCAAGGAGCTTGCCGATTATGAGGAGAAGTTCGGCGAACTCGAATATATGCCGCTCGACGTTGTTCCGCACGTTTTCATCGATTATTATTACAAGCTTGACGAGGTCCCCGAGGGGTGTGAGAATATGGTCCACTTCGCCAAGACCTATCAGGACAGGCGCTGCCTTATCAAGAACCCCGACGCGCCCGAGGCTCCCGAGGGTTATGATATCCCCTGGGCGACAAGCTCTATGTGGGGCGCGTGATATGAGCACATAATAAGTACATAAAAAGATCGGAGCGTTTTTCGGCGCTCCGATCTCTGTTATGTTTAAATTCAGTTTATTGGAGAACAGTTACCGCGCGGTATACGGGGTATGTATTGCCTTTGTACGTTACATAGCGGTTTGTTTCGCGGAGATAGCCCATCTGATACAGATACATACTGTTGTCGAGCGCGGAAAAGTTCTCTATGAAGCAGATATCACCGATAGTGAATGCCGCCCCGAACCACGGCTCACATACAGCCACACGTTCACCGTTGCCGTATATGTACTCCTTAGTGGTGCCCATGTAATTGATCAGTCCGTCCGTCGAATACGCGTAATCTTGCTTTGCCTGTTCTTCCTGACGGCGCTGTTCTTCCTCCTGACGGCGGCGCTCCTCTTCCTGCTGCTGTTG
>CAYPWI010000066.1:6626-8443 GCA_964414395.1 uncultured Ruminococcus sp. | reverse complement strand
ACCGTCGCGGCGGGGCTTACGAACATCGTTCTCGACGCGCTGTTCGTGGCGGCGTTCAGGTGGGGGCTGGTCGGCGCGGCAGCCGCGACAGCGCTCAGCCAATGCGTGGGCGGTATCGTTCCGCTGATATACTTCGCGCGCCCGAACAAGAGCCTGTTCCGTCTTGGGAAGACCAAATTCAGCGGCAGAGCGCTCGGCAAGACCTGCGCTAACGGTTCCTCGGAGCTTCTCTCCAACATCTCCATGTCTATAGTCGCTATGCTGTATAACTCCCAGCTGCTGAACTACGCGGGCGAAGACGGTGTGGCGGCTTACGGCGTTTTAATGTACGTCAGCATGATATTCCAGGCGGTGTTTATCGGCTATTCCATGGGAACGGCTCCCATCGTCGGCTACAACTTCGGCGCGTGCGATCACGCGGAGCTTCGAAGCGTCAAGAGAAAGAGCCTTGTCATCACCGCGGCGTTTTCCGTCGTGATGTTCGCGGCGGCGCTGCTGCTGTCAAGACCGCTCTCGCTGCTGTACGTCGGCTATGACAAGGAGCTGTGCGAGCTTACGGTAAGTGCGTTTACGATATTCTCGTTTTCTTTCCTGTTCTCGGGGTTCGCTATTTTCGGCTCGTCGTTCTTTACGGCGCTCAATAACGGGCTTATATCGGCGGCGATCTCTTTTCTGAGAACTATGGTCTTCCAGATCTCCGCGGTGCTTATCCTGCCGCTGATATGGGACGTGGACGGGATATGGATGTCTATAGCTGTGGCGGAGATACTTGCGACGGTTATGATGTTTATATTCCTCAAAGCGAACAAGAAAAAGTACAAATACTAAAGAAAATCTCCGAGGTTTGGTCAAAAATGCCAAACCGCGGAGATTTTTATTGTGAGATAACACAAAAATCGATCTTTTTCAAAAAAGTTCTTGACAAATGAGAGAAGATGTGATATCATCAAATCAGAAACAAAAAGGTTTCGAAAATATGAGAGTTTGATAAAATTCATCTTCCGTGCTTGGCTCAATGTGTTGCCGAGTTTGGTTGAAGAAAGATCTGTAACGTAAATATTTTCTTTATGTATAAAGAATATGGTCGCAGTGGATCTTTCGTATTTTATCGAAAGATCCTTTTTGTTTTCCTCTGCACAGTGATAAATTTAAGGGAGGCGGTAACGGAATTATCTGATACCGATTTTCGATCAGAAGTAGACATAATATTGATAAAAATAATGTGCGAATAAAAGCAAGACAGTCGGATAAACGCGTGAGCGGCTTACGCGACCTACAATCCGGATCAAACAGTGTTGATACATTGGTCATAGCAGTGAAAGATTTCATTACCGCTTAGAGCTACGAAAAACGCGGTGGGTGGGGGAAGGGAGATGGGAAAGGGGTTGTCCCCCGCGCCGCGCGGCATTACCCCGCTAAGGGTAAAAAACAAACTGACGGCTTGTTCACTGTTGTCGGACAAAAAAGCTTTGTTTACTTTTAATTGAGAAATAGTATGAGACCTCGCTGGCAGCGCGGCAGACAGCGGCTGAAAATTCTCTGCCGATGCCGCTCGGCGAAATTATGTGGTTGAAACGCTATGTGATCTTCCGGGTTCGGCGCAATGTGACGCCGAATATCGGTCGATCGGGAGAACCAAAGCATAATACAGTTTGCTTCGTTATATTTTGTAATGATCCTTCCCAAGAGCGTAACACCTTTTGCAGACGCGGTTTTATGCCGTTCCCGCCGAAACACTGGAAATGATCGAATATTTGGAGGACAAAATAATGGGAAATATCAACGATACCGGTCACGTAAACGAGTTGAAGGACACA
>CAYPWI010000066.1:0-6616 GCA_964414395.1 uncultured Ruminococcus sp. | reverse complement strand
GGCTTATCAGCGTTTCCGAAGAGGACAAGAAAGAGCTTCTTATTCGGTTTGCCGCTATGGAAGTTCGCCGGTTATTGGACGAGTGGTTCAGCAAACACCCGGACAACAAAAAGCCGTTTTGCCTTAGCTGCACCAACGATCCTTTGCTCGCGCCCAATGAGATATATGTACACGCGAAGTTCACCGATCTTACCCAAACCACGATCGACCGCTCGGGTCAGTTCAGCCTGTTCACCGATATCTACTGGGCGGACAAGTCGTATCTGAACGACACGCGCATCCCGAACGAGCGGAAGACCTACGAGGCAAGAAAAGATCACCTCTCCGAGGTGATGAGATCGATGATACGCAAAGACGAAAACACCCGTGAGATGTTTCTGACACAGCTTGTAAAGGCTGTGTCAGAGCTTGATCCCGAGAAGATAGCGGAACACTTCCTTGAAGCTCTCAACGGTCACCCCGATCAGCTCGACAATCTGGACGCCGCCTTCAAATACGCAAAGAAGAAGGCGAAAGCGGACACCACCGGGAGCGTCAAGGCAAAGGAGCTGTTCGCGCAGATAATCGACAAGCAGTTTACGATGTCCGAAAACGGTAAGTACAATGTGGCAGCCATCGAGAAGTGGAAGTGCAGTGAGATCACGCGTGACTTCTACATAAGGCTCTGTGAACCGCTCATTGCCGAGCAGAGAGAGGAAAAGCAGCTCCTCGCGGGAGATCCCGACGCTGTGGAGTTCCATTTGATAGTCAGCGAGAATAACAGAGATATCTTCGACCGTGTTTTCGATCCCGACGGCGGCATCGCCGATATGTTCCTGACCGATGTGAGTTTTACGGTGCGCGCGGATCCGAGCAAGGATCTCCTGAACTCACCTAAGTTCCGTGTCGCCCTGAGAAAAGGCGCTGAAATTTATAAGGTGAACTTCGTTACGGGCGGCATCCTGCGTACCAATGACGACGCTCCCGACAGGACCGTCGAGCTCCTGTGTGATACGAGCATCGCCGCGATCGTCGCCTTGTTCTCCCTGAATAATGACGCTCTCAACAAGAAGGCAAATTCCGCTCTTGCGGATATATTCCGAACCTCAGAGGATAAGACACCCATCATACCGATATTCACCGGGTATGACGAGCTTCTGATCCGATGCGGCAGGGGCGCGTCGGGCAGCATATGGGAGGTCACCGAGCAGGCGGATAAGCGGTGTGAGACCGTCTGCGCCGAGATACGGGATATGCTGGGCAGAGCGCTTGACGCGAATAACTCCAAGCACAAGCCCTTTATCGCCGAGTACGGCAAGCCCATCATCGCGGGTATGCCCAACGCCTTGATCATTATCGATCCCGGAAAGACCTACGACGGCGTGACGAAGCTCATCTTCGAGGCGGCGGCTTCTCAGCTCGGCGATAAGCTCGAGTACCTGAGCAAGTCCGAGATCTGCGAGCTTTGCAGCAAGGATAACGTGATCTTCGACTTCCATCAGGCATCTGCCGCGTCCATACTCAAGAGCGCAAGCACGTGTATTCCCAGATCATTGGATCTTTTCTGGAAGACTATATATTCCGCTTTGGACAAGTGGCTCGTCGGCAGGGTGCACGAATCCCGCACGGCGGTATTCAGCAATATCCGCACGGACTTCGTGAGGTATCTCAGAGAGTTCGCGGATGAAGTTTACAAGGATCTATCATTTATAACCTTGCCCGCACCGAATATCATGCCTTTCCTTGACCGTTACAAGTACCGTATGGGATATATCTTCGCCGCTAAGGTCGGTGAGGAAGCGCGCGATTATGCCGACGATCCCATACACTACTCCTACAGCCCCAACCGCAGGTTCATGAGGATGCTTATCGAAATACTTAACCTTTTCGCCGAATACAACGAATGTGGCATACTCCCCGACAAGGTGAAAGATCTTATTATCGACAGCTATCTTGACTACACCCGGCAGATAATAGACGAGCGCGTTATCGTGGCGCTCGACCGATAATAAAGGACTTTAAGCCGCGCTCGATATCCTTATCATAGTTTAAATAGTTCCGAAAAATATCTGTGATCGCGTTTTCGAAGGCGGCTTCTGTATATGGCGTAATTACTCAGATCTCACTTAAGATCGGAGATGTCTTTAATATATTTTGCCTCATCAAAAGGTCCTCCGGACATTTGGGCATCATAGATCGCTGCGGCAATGACCGCGGCGATTTTTTCTTTTGCCTGCAGTTCGGTGTATCCGGCTCTAACAAGGCGTGTAAAAGTTTGTTTCGTTTCAATAGGTTTATTGTCATTGATCTGATTATCCACAACATTAAGCAGCAGTGCTTTTAAACGAGGGTTATAATCGGCGTTGCTGTAATCGTCGCCGTCCTCGTTTCTGTTGTAATAATCAAAATCGTGTATATGTGATCTCATTTTACCTTCTCCTTTTACAGTTTTTTTATGATCGGCTAAAGATATTTCAAAATACTGCCATTCCAAAATTCTGTTTCTTCTTGGTGTACCTTCTGAAATAAACGTGACCGAATCGTCAAGCTGACGGGTTTTCCATTCAGATATCTTCTCCGAGCTCTCCCGCCTTCTCAACAAGCGTCTTCTCAAGACCAACAAAAGCGGGAACAAAGCTGTCACGGACTAACAGCATCATTTCATCGATCTCGTCTTCGTCACAGATGTGAACGGAAGTATCGCGCTTTTTGAGCATTGTAAGCCATACGGCGGGATCGTCGATAAACCCGATTTTGTACGCTAGCTGCACGATCTCTCTCGGCGAACCTATTTCCGTGCCCTCAACTCCATGCAGACGCAGTATCTTCCGCTGAACTCCTTCGGAAATATCTTACAATATCCAACTATTTTTTACCATATTTTTTGTGAAAAATCAAGAGGATTTGTAAGCTGCTTTATTTACTCCGACATCTAATATGAACAAATATTTTTTGAGAGGTTGTGCATCTCGCACAAAAGATGAGATCCGGTCATGAAAAACCTATTGACAAGTGATCCATTATAACATAACAGATCATACATAACCAAAATCTGATTGGGAGAAAGGAGCATGGAAAAAGAACTCGGATTATTACGCCCAAATAGGTCGTTTTTAAAGTATCGTACCGATAAGTCCGGCTGCGATCACATCGTCAAACTATCAAAAAGCTTTCCTGTTCAATTGTTACTCCTGCCTCAATAATAGCGTCAATAACTTCAAAGAACATAGAATATTCCGGCTTAGCCTTTAGCTTTGACAGTTTTTTCAGATAATCGCTGCCACGCTCCAGCCCCATTGCTTTATACTTTTCAAAGCTCTTAACATCCATATTCAAAGGCTCCAGAGTGGGAAAAATATTCTTCTTTAATCTGACAAACATATTAAATCCGCCCAGATCGATATCCGCCCAAAACAGAGCTTTTTGAGATGTCACAGCGGTGCTTATCAGCTTGAAGAATTTGCCGCGCGCGGGACTGTATAGCCCTCCGTGATAAATCACGAGCAAGCGGGGATCTTTATTCTTCAAGCAGAATTCCGAGTAATTTGTCTTGTTTTCAATAAATAAAATGCGGTCTATGTCGGTAAGATCCACGCTCACGATCTCATCAAGGCAATTTCCCGAGATGCAGCCTCCCGATCTTATCGGCGAATAGTCCACCGTGCCGTGTTTGAAATTGATCTTTAAGTTCCCGCGAAACTCAAAGACTTCCGGCATAAGTATCAAGCCCACCTGTGCCAAAGCATCTCGGTCATCTAATTCCGAAACATCATTCTCGACGAATAGCGGGTGATTTTTCAAAATAATTGATACGATATATTTCTTTATAAAGCGTTCAAAGCGTTTGGAATCCGAATACAATCTAACGCCGGCGGCTCTGACGGATATCTCCTTTCCGTTAAGAGTATAGATCAGTTCCAGAGCCTTTAATACATCGGAGATCAAATCAAGTTCTTCGCTCCATAGACCAACGAGCTTGCTTTTGGACGATATTTCTTCCAATTCGATTTCAAGATATTGCTTGATCCAACCGTTCGGGATCCTTTCAAGACTTTTTGAGATCAAGCCGCAAACATCGGCGATCACCGTTTTTTTATCCGGGATCTTTGCGTATTTATACGCTGCCTCCAAATCGGATAATTCAAGAGATATCCTGCCTATAACACGATCTTTTTTCGTCCATTCGATATTGATCAAACCAAGCTTTTCCAGATCGCGCATTTCAGCTACAAATCCCGGATAGTCAAGAGAGTCCGAATCGGGGAGCTTCACCTCTTTGTTCAATAATACACGGCGGTTGGAGGTCCCGTTAAAATGCTTGCTTTTTTCATATTTTTTCAGCAGTGCCGACAACACTTCTTTTGAATAATTCAACTAAGCTCCCCCATTTCCTTTGTCCATTCGATCACTGTAGAGCGATAGACATTCCCGTCGCGCTGCTTGTCGACCAATAATGTCCTGTCGCAGATAGGCATTATATCTCCCGCCTTCTCCGTGGGCGAGCAGATAATGGCTTGAAGCTCGAATTTGCGAAGCATTTCTATACTTTCGGAGATCCTTTCGGGATCCATCTTATTAAACGCCTCATCGAAAATTACAAGACGTATCGTATTATCTGTCTGGTTGCGTGTGCTGTTGACCTTATAGACCTGCGCGAACGACGCTAAAATAGCGACATAAAACGGCGTTTGAACTTCGCCGCCCGATTTGGTGGTGATCGTTTTTGAGAGAGGTTCTTTAATTCCATTGTCATCGATCTTGTATAGATCAAATGTAAGATAGGTGCTGTATCGGCTGAATTTTTGCACCGCCTCGGCAGCCTCAATGTCGGATCTGTCGTATCCTACGATCTGACCAAAAAGGTTCTCGATAGTATCCTTGTATATCTCTTCAAATTCGTAGCTGAAAAGTGTGTATTCGGCGCTGTCGAGCTTTTCGGAGGTGATCATATTGTAGTAATCGATATAATCGGGGTTAGGCTTGACCGAAAACTCGTATCTGTCATTGCCGAACCGGGCATTCCTGAGCGCTCTGTTCAGCTCGTTTATCTGCTCATTGACCTCTTGGATACTGCTTTTTAATTTGTAAAGGAAATCACTTTTGAACCTGTTCATCGCGTTTTCCTTTGCCTTACCGA
Organism: uncultured Ruminococcus sp.; assembly: GCA_964414395.1. Lineage (GTDB taxonomy): Bacteria > Bacillota > Clostridia > Oscillospirales > Ruminococcaceae > CAG-115. Next base: position 1,500 of record CAYPWI010000066.1, on the reverse strand, counting down.
TCTTGTCAATAAATCCGGGAAGTTCTATATCCTTTATGCGGATATACTCATTTTCAAAGTCATCGTTATTTTCAACATTGGAAATGTTGTAAGAAAAGTGAAAAACGGAATTATATTCATTGCGCAGTTCAATAAGGTTATCGGCTGCGGCTTTGAGCTTGCGCTGTGTACCGCTGACAGTCACTGAATAAGTTTCAATTATAGCCTTATGCGTTTTGCGCTGAGAAAGCCGCTCCTCGTATTCCGGTTTAGCGCTCTCGATATATTCTTCTCCATAAGAGGAAAGCACGCCTGTCAGATCCGAAAGAGAATTCTCAAGCCGTTTGACATCATTTAATATGCTTTCGGCTTTTGCGCCAAGAACTCCGGCATTTCGGGTCAGTTGCTTGATTTTTTCATTGTTATTCTTTTGAGCCTTTTCGTTTTCGGAGATTTTTTCGGCTGCTTCTTTGATCTTTGCGTCATCGATCTTACTCAGTTTTTCCTTGATCTCAGCCAATTGACGGCGCAGCTCGGGAAGAGCATTGTACGCTTCAAAAGCACTTGTAACGGTGTTCTCAATAAAATAATCGCTTATAAACCATTCCTTGTTACAGAAGGGTCTTAACCCGCGAATAATATCCGATAATTCTTTGATCCTTCTTTCGACCTCGGCAAGCTCAAGCTCCTTCTGTTTCAACTGAATTTCGACGGACCTTGAGCCGATAAACGGCGTCTGATAGCTGCGCGGGTTGAGAGGCTTGACGGCATAGCTTCTGTACTGCATACAGTCCCGTGTCACGGAGGTGCGGTAGTCTCGTATCTTGCTGTCATCATAACAGCGCATAACATTTCCCAGAAGATAATCGATATACGCTCGGACATATTTGCTTTCGCACGTTACCACCTCGGCAAGAGATCCTTTTTTGGCGGTCGGTCTGTCGCTGTATACACGTTCCAGATCTACAACGGCATACTCGTATACGGTATTTTTTATTTTTTTGTATATGCGATAAGCGTCCAAAAAATATTCGGGCGCGATTATTATATTCATTCTCTGATTGCCAAGCCAGCCTTCAACGGCGTTTTTCCATTCATCGTCGGTAATGTCCAGCATATCCGCGAGAAAGCTTACGTCGACATTCTTTTTGTATTGCTCGCTCAGGTCTCTTTTTATCGTATCTCTGAGAAGCAGCGCCTTTCTGTCATAATTTTTTATTCCGCGTCGGAGCTCCGTTATCTGATCCTCAAGCTCTGATTTTTCGCGTCTTTTCTCCTCGTATTCCGCGGTAACAGAATTGAAAACGGGCTGACAAAGCTCATGCGCTCCGCTATAAGCCGCTTTGATATCGGAAAAGTATTTGACGGAGGTTTCTCCAAGACTTCCCGCATTAAAAGAAGATATTCTTTTAAGCGATTTTTGCAAACGCTCCACGGACATGATCTGCGCTTCATCGGACAGGACATTCAGCGCGTAACCACACAGATTTATCCAATCTTTAGAGTCATTAACTGTTTTGG
>CAYPWI010000065.1:0-8449 GCA_964414395.1 uncultured Ruminococcus sp. | reverse complement strand
AAATGGCGGTTGGACTATCGGCGCGAACGTTGTTGTAACGGGCACTCCGCAGTATTCGTCTTATGGCCAAGGCAAGCCCGGAAAACCCGTCACGAATTACAAGGGCAAAATATCTCACTTGAATTTGAAAGATGGCATACCGTACCCGATATCTGTTGATTATTTAGGGTGGTTCGCGGAAAATCAAGTGCAGCTCACGGGTGAGCAGAACACACAAAACAGCTCGTCCGTATCAAAAGCAAAGGGGCTAAAGATCTCTGCGGCCATAATTCGCAAGAATTGGAACGCAGACGGAACGGACAACGTTCTTGACTGCGGACAATTTGAGCTTGATAGCATAAAGGTTGACGGTCCGCCTAACACTGTGACGATCAAAGGCACTTCCCTTTCGTATTCAAGCGCAATTCGGCAGACTAAGAAAAGCAAGAGTTGGGATAACGTTACGCTGTCGCAGATCGTAGAGCTTATCGCGAAAAGCTCCTCGACAACGTACATGTACATATCAAGCAAAAATCCGAAGTATGAACACGTTGAACAGTATTGCCAAAGCGACATTGAATTCTTGTCCAAGCTGTGCCATGATGCGGGGGCTTCACTCAAAGTCTCGAACAATATCATTGTTGTGTTTGATCAGTCTGAGTTTGAAAGCAAACCCGAAATAATGACTATCAAATTCGGCGATGAAGGCGGATATGAGAAATACAGTTTGTCGACAAACGAGAACGACACATACACGTCATGCCGCGTTTACTGCACAAAGCCGAACGGAGCAGTCGTTTCCGCGACGGCTTATGTTGAAGACTACAACGCAGATGATGACAATAATCAATGCTTGCAAATTTGCCGTAATGTAAGTAATCAGTCGGAAGCTATGGAGCTGGCAAAGCAAATGCTTCGGCTGCACAACAAATACGAGTACGCAGCGAGCTTTACCGTTCCGGGCAATACGAACCTCACGGCGGGATGCGTGGTTGTACTCGAGGACTTTGGCGCATGGAACGGGAAGTATATCATTAAGCAGGCAAAACACACGTTGGGAAGTTCGGGATATAGCACACAGATCAATCTACGGAAAGCTCTGCCTGGTCTGGATAAGACTACTGCAAAAAGCTCGGCGAACTATGACGTTGACGCAATTGCGCTGCAAGTTATTCGCGGCGAATGGGATGTATATCCCAAGCGCAAAGAACTGCTTGAAGCGGCGGGTTACGATTACGAGGTTGTAAAAGCAAGGGTGAATGAGATCCTCTATGGATAAGGAGCGGCAATGGATAGGATATTTCGCATAGGGAAAATCACAAAGATAAGCGGCGGCGAACTCAAAGTCCTTTTTGAAGATGTCAATATCGAGTCGGGTTGGCTGAAAGTGGTAGAGCTCAGATGTAACCATATATGCGAGTGCGAACACGAATGCGAGTGCAAATGCAAATGTTCAAGTGAGCATAAATGCGTTTCTCACCGCGAATACAAAATCGGAGATTATGTGCTGTGCGCATATAATCTGGGCTTCAATGAGCAAGGGTTTGTTTTGGGGGTGTTGTTGTGACCGTAGGCAGCTTGGGAAACATTGTGTTTTCCGTGTCGGCAAACACAATTGAAACCTTGTCAAACCTTAAGCAAAGCGGCTCGGCGAGATACGGAAAGCATCAAAGGCATTGTGCCGATACACTGCTTGAATTCGTCGGTCGAGATCCCGACAGTATTTCTTTTGATATGCGCTTGGCTGCAAGGCTCGGTGTTGATGTTGAGGGCGAGATCGAGAAGATCGTGAATGCGGAGCGCACCGGAGAAGCGCTGAAATTTGTTCTCGGAAAGAAAACCATAGGTAGATACAAGTGGGTTATCGTTAAGCATACTGTGACATACAAACAGACCGACAAAGAAAGCACTCTCGTTCTGGCAGATGTTTCAATCAGCTTAACGGAATATCTCAAATAGAGGTGCAAGGAATGACGGCGGTAGTTGATTCGAGTAAAAATTACTCTCAGACATTCCAGGAGAGCGACATCGTACAGTCGGTTATACAAAACGTGGCGCTGCTGCTCAACACCAAAAAAGGCACAATACCGATGTACCGTGAATTTGGTTTGCCTATGGAGTTTGTGGATAAACCTATTGATGTTGCGGAAACGTTGGCGACTGTGGAGATCTCTGATGCGCTCGAGGAATTTGAACCGCGGGCAGTACTTCGAGATCTTACAATAACCAAAGCCGCAGACGGAAGAATGGCAATAATCGTAGAGGTGGAGATCAAATGAGCAGAGGAACTGATTATAAATTCGTGCAAACTGATGCTGTGGGGGTTTTGTCATTTCTTATCAGCAAATACGAGGAATTGACAAACAGAACACTTCTTCCTGCCGATCCCGACAGACTTTTTATTTCGTGGGTCGCTGATGTGATTGTGCATGAACGTATGTTGCTTAATTTTGCCGCAAATCAGAATATTCCGAGTCGAGCGACGGGAGAAAACCTTGATGCCATCGGTGAAGGAATATACAATTGCACGAGAAGCGAAGCGAAACCAGCAAAATGCAAAATGCAGTTTACGATTGAGGGTGTGCAAGAAAGCGCAGTACTTATCCCCGAAGGTACAGTAGTGACTGACGAGGGCAAAGAACTGATGTGGGCTACTATCGAGGAAGCACTTGTGCCCATCGGAGAAACAACAGTCATCGTGACCGCGCAATGTAAAACTGATGGAGAGATCGGAAACGGTTATCTTCCGGGGCAAATCAACACTTTGGTTGATATTGATACGATCAATTTTTTCGCGAAGTGTGCGAACATAGATACATCCAACAGCGGATCGGAGCGCTTAACAGACAGTCAGTATTACGAGCTCATGAGGCAAAGCCTGGAAGCGTTCAGCACGGCCGGTCCTCGCGGAGCGTATGAATACCACGCGAAAGCGGTGTCGTCTGAAATTGCTGACGTGTGCGCCATAAGCCCCGCAGACTCTCCCGGAGTGGTAAATATATTCGCGGTTATGCAAGACGGTTCTCTCGCCGACGACGGCACGAAAAAGGCAATCTATGACGCTTGCAGCGCCGAGGATGTGCGACCACTTACGGATAGGGTGGAGGTGCTGGATGTGGAGATCGTGAATTTCAACGTTGATCTCACTTACTACATTGACGCGAACGGCAGCAAGTCGGCTAACGATATATCGGTTGATATAGAAAAAGTAGTCGGCGAATACATTCAATGGCAAACTGCCAAAATCGGGCGGGACATAAATCCGTCACAGCTGATGTGGCTTTTGCGTGACACGGGCATCAAAAGAGCGGAAATTCACGAGCCGATATTTACACCGCTCCGCGATGGCTCGGGGCAGCACGTTCCTCAGTTCGCACAGCGCGGTTCGGTTAAGATAACGAATGGGGGCTATGAAGAATGAGCAAGCGTATTGACAATGGCGAACATCTGCTCTGTTCCTTCCCTTATGCACTTTCCCGCGATGATGATAAAAACGCTGTCGCCGAGAGTATAGCTGATGAACTCGCGCAAACGGCAGCCAACGCAGAAATGGCAAAAATATTCCCCGCAATTAACGAACTGCCCGAAGCGGTGCTTGATATGCTGGCGTATGATCTCAAGGTCGAGTGGTACGATTTTGAGGGGGAACTTTCCGAAAAACGTACCACTATTCGCGAATGTATGAAGATACACAAATTCAAAGGCACGAAAGCGGCGATCATCACAGCACTAAAATCCGTTTATGATGATGTGCAAATACTTGAATGGTTCGAGTACGGCGGCGAGCCTTATCACTTCAAGATCCGTATTAAACACTCCCACAGCGGGTACGCAAAACTCGCTCGGATTTTGAAGAAAGTCAAATATTATAAGAATTTGCGTTCTCACTTGGAAGAAACGATTTTTGAGATTGATCTGACACCGCCACCTATTGATGTATTCGTAGGCACGTTTAGTAAGGGGATACAACGTGATGACGGAGCTAGGGCAACGTGCGACATTCCCTCAGTTCCAACGCTTAATTCAGGGCTTTCTGCCGCTGTCTGGGCGGGATCTGAATATAGAGAAATAGGAGCAGTTGCAAACGCCTATGTTTCCGTACCCGATTTGAGCGCAAAGCTCAATGCCGGGTATTTCTTATTCGCAAAAGAAAAAACCATGAAATTACCGGAGGTGTCGTACTATGGCTTGGAAAGCAATAATGACTAACGGCGGCGTTGAGCTGCTTAAAGGAATGCTCGGCGGCGCAAGGCTCTCGATTATCCGTGCGGCTATCGGAAGCGATGTCTTATCAGATGAGGAAATAAAGAAACTAACAGACTTGAACAATAAGATCCCTGCTTATGTGCAAGTCATAAAGCTATCCGAAACCGATTGTGAAACCGTGCAAGTGCGGATAAGCAATTTAGGTGTGACCGAGCCTACGGTAATGCACCAAGTCGGGCTTTACGCAAAAATTGATGATGGCATAGATGTGCTGCTCGCTGTGTATCAGAACGATTTCGGAGAGGAAATCCCCTCTTATGCCGAATATCCGAATTTGTCCTTAAAGTTTAATGCAGGGCTTGACATTTCAATCACGGACAATATTGTCGTTATAGTAAACCATAGTGCTTTTGCCACATTTGAAGACTTGGAGGCAGTTCAAAAGCAGATCACGGAGTTAAGCGAAAAAGTCGGGTCTGATATTGAGGTCAGCACAAACAAAACCCCCGCCGTCGGCGTAAAAACCCACTACTACATCACAAAGAGCGTCCCCGGGTACACTCCGTATGACCCGGAAGCCGCAAAAGTTCAAGACGGCGTTCTTGAAACGGACAGCGGCACGGTTCGAGGATACATACAGGACGAAACGGGCACACGCCCAATGGCACTTTTAACCGAATGATATGGCAATACCGCCGTTCATAATATTTTATTTTTCTTTAGGAGGAAAACATTATGGCAGAGAATATTTCTTTTGCAAGACTTGGTTACATTGACGAAAACGGAAAGTTCGTCCCGAAAAACGTCCGCGCACAGGACGTGACCGCAAGCAACGGCATATCGGTCGAGGAACACATCACGAACGCCGCCGCGCACCTTAACACCGAACAGGCGGCGAAGCTCGAGAAAGCGGCGACGCTTGACGAAAACGGAAAGCTTGCTGCGAACCAAATCCCCGAGCAGCTTCTCGGAAAGGTCGCGTACAAGGGAACATTCGACCCGACAACGGGACTTGATGCGGACGGCAACGCGCTCCCCGCGCCCGCAAAGGCAAATTTGGGCTGGTACTGGATAGCAAGCACGGACGGCACTTACACAATGCCCGGTAATACGGCGGCAACCGACTTTACTGTCGGCGATTGGGCTATTTCCAACGGAACAAGTTATTCCGAGGTCGACAACTCCACCGCCGACCCCGTAGCCCGTCAGTCGGCGCAGGAGGCGAAGACCATCGCCGAAGCAGCTCAAACGGCAGCAAGCAGCGCGAATACCAACGCAGCGAAGCTCGACGCGGTACACGTATCGAGCGAAGCGGAGCTGTCAAGTCTGAACCTTCGTCCGGGTGCGCTTGTGCTTATGGACGTTACCAATGACGTACCTGAAGAGGAAAACGCTTAATCGAATTGGAGGTCTATAATGGGACAATTTAAAGGCGCGCATATTACAGAACAGCGCATTTATGCCGACCCGTCGAACCCGGAAACAAGCGATTTTGAGGTGGCTTTGTTTAGGACAGTTCCCGAAGCCGTAACTGATACCGAAACGGGAAAAACCCTTAGAACGATCTTGACGGAACAGGCAAACGGAATAAACGCCGCCAAATCCGCGGCGGAGACCGCGCAAAAGACAGCCGCTGCGGCAAAATCCGCTGCCGATGACATCAAGACCCAGATCACCGAGGGCGGGGGCGTTCCCGCGTCAACTCTGGGCGGAAAGACCGCTGATTACTTTGCGGCGGCGGATCACACTCACAACGCCTCGGACATTTCGGACTTGCCGACCTCGCTCCCCGCGAACGGCGGCAACGCGGACACAGTCAGCGGCGCGGCGGTTATGACCACATCTGCGCTCGGCTTGCACCGTATGGCAAGCGGCACGGCAGCGCCCACTTCCGCGACTTGTCCGCCGGGGTGCTGGTATGGGCAGTATGAGTAGGTGGTGAGCGTATGCCTATAATAGAAAGCTCAAATGGCATATTGCGGACGCATACCGTCGAATACGAAAACATTGACGGGATCATCAAGGAGCAGACCGCCGTAACCGCCAACGATGGCGGTGTGATGCGCAAAGTCTTTGCATCAGGCAAGGTCAAGCTAGAGGGCATAACGCCGCTAGTATCTGCCGAAGATCACATAGTGATCACGGAAAGCGGCTCGGGCACGATCTCGCTGCCCGCGGGCGCGAGACTTATTCTCGGAAGCGGAGGCTGGAAAAGAAATAGCGGGTACGTTGCGGAATTTACGCTTACTGAGCCAATAATTAACGCGACGTTTACTACCACGATAGGACGAGCCTATAGCGGTAACTCAGAAAGTGGAAGAAAGAACTCGACAAAAATCGTCATCGACAAGAGGACATATTCCTGCGGATCTGTTCAACGAACGATCAGTTCAAAGTGGGGACCGATCGGGGGTTACGGCGGCGTCGGGGAAGCCAGTGGTGACGAGGAGAAAGAAGCATCCGACGGCGAAGGTGCCGGAGGCGCGGGTGGCAAACAATCCGATATACCAGTGTGTAAAGGAGGAAATAACGGCGGATACGGAAATTACGGCGGTAATGGCGGAAGCTATTACAACCGTAAGGTTGTCCCATCTACAGGTGGGAGCAGCGGTAGCGGAAGTACGAGAGGGAGCAGTGGCGGTGGCGGCGGTTACGCTGCCGGCGGCGGAGAGCCGGCGTATGAAGCTACCAATGACGAGGCTGGTACATCAGCTTCAATAAACTACCTCGGTGATTTCGGGCAAGCAGGTGCCGGGATCATCGTCATAGAATTTTAGGAGGGTATATGGGAACTATCAAATTTAAGAACGGAAAGCAGTTTGAAACGATAGCTGTTTACGGCGGCGGAATGACGTATCAGAACGCGAACCGCGATACGCTCGAGATCAGGGTCGCGGCGGAGAACGCGACTTTTGACGAGCTCAAAGCAATCTACACCAGCGCGGACGCGCTTTCAGAGATCGAGATCACAGACACGGCGGGCGAAAACGGTGAAGCGGTGCAGTCGCTGCACCTGGACTACTCTATCCCCGTAGAACTGGCTTTGCGCGAGGCCGACGGAGCGCAGACGTGGTGCATGAAGATCGCTCAGAAGTCCGCACTTGAGATCGCACAGGAACAGCAGGCGGCGGACATCAACGATACCCAGCTTGCTCTTATCGAGCTGGCGGGAATGATGGGGGGTGAGGGATAATGGCTAAGGTATTCGCAACACAGATCAAGCGCGGCGCGATCAAGATCACCGATGTACCCAGGCAGTGGCGCAAAGCCGTGGAGGTGCTGATCAATGGCAACGCTGATTAAGCCCGATATATATATATATATATATATACTAACAAAATTTTGGCGGCGCTCACTCGCGCGTGAAACGGGGGTGAGCGTATGCCGATAATCGAAAACGTAGGCGGGGTCTTACGGACGCATACTGCCGAGTTTGTTAATGTCGGGGGTGTTCTCAAGGAACAGAGCACGGTGACCGTCAACGACGGTGGAGTGCTGCGGACGGTACATTCAGCGAAAAAGGTCAAGATCGAAGGCATAACGCCGCTTGTCGTTGCCGAAGATCATATAGTGATCACGGCAAGCGGTTCGGGTACGATCTCGCTGCCCGCAGGTGCGAGAATCATTCTCGGGAGTGGTGCTCAATATACAGAAGGTGGTTATGTCGCGAAATATACGCTTCCAACGTCGCTGGTAAACGCTCCGTTTACCGCGACAGTAGGAAACGCCAATATACGTTATAAAGATGCGACAAAGCTTATTATAGACGGTATTACTTACGGGTGCGGAGAAGTAAAGCAGATCATCAACACCAAATGGGGTCCCATTGGTGGCGACGGTGGGCAAGGCTTCTTAGCCGAATGGGAGTGGGATTCTAAAGATTATTTGTACCCAAAGCCCGGTACCGGTGCAGCAGGAGGCGGAGGTAGTTCGTTAGGAAGTACTAAAAAGCCCGGAGGGGCTGGAGGAAACCAAGATGGCTACGGCAACAAAGGCGGAGCCGGCGGGTACTCGGAAAACATAAACTCCAGATCCGATTACTATGGGCGGGCTGGCTCGTCGGGATCCGAGCAGCGTGACATTGGAAGTAATACCCAATACGGAAATGGCGGCAGCGGTGGTTTTGCTGCCGGAGGGGGTCACGCTTATTATTATCATAATGAGGACGACCCAGATGTGCCCGACGATGAGGAAGACGATTACGGTGTTAATGGCATCCCCGGAGCGGGGATAATCGTCTTTGAATGGTAAATAGAGAGGGTGA
>CAYPWI010000064.1:0-8481 GCA_964414395.1 uncultured Ruminococcus sp. | reverse complement strand
GAGAATGCTGCGTCACAGTCGATGTTTTCTTCGGCAAGGCTGAGTGCGCCGTCAAGCGCGGTGCCGACGTAGCTGTTCTCGCCGAGATCTGCTACAATCTTTTTTATCTTTGCCAGAGCCTTGATTTCTTCTTCTTTTGTTGACATAAACTTTACCTCCTGTCGGTATTCTGCTGAGTCGGCACGGGCGGTTATCCCGCTTGCAGCGACTATTGCCGCCGCTCCGTGTCGATCCGCCTTACACTATCACTACACGCGCTCTGTTAAGCAGGAACTCTGCTATCTCGGTTACGGTCAAGTCTGTGGTGGAGTGCGCCGCAATGTCCTCTGCGATTTCAACAACTTCGTCTGCGGTCAAGCCGTTACCACGAGCCTTACTGAGCATTGCCTCGTACTCCTCGCAGCTTCCGCTGGTGTAGAGATCATCGTCTCGGCAGAGTGCTATAATCTCATTGCCTGTGTAACAGAACAAAACCTTCATCTTCATCTTCATACCCTCCATTGCTGCCTGTCATCATCAGAGCGGGTAGGCAAACTCCCGCTGACGCCTCGCGGCGTTTCGACTTGCAACTGGCGGTTATCCCGATTGCGGCGACTATTGCCGCCGCTCCGTGCTTTTCTTCGCATTACTTCTCGTTCCAGAACGCGGGGTTGTTCATCGCAGCCTCATTCGCCGCGTCCCAATACTTTCCGTACTCGTCCTCGGTTATGAGTTTGAGATCGTGTGCCAGCTGAATGGCACCCTGTGCGCGACCGCGATTGTTTGTCACTGTGTAACGTGAACTCTTGGTGTCCATATTCTCTGCTGCCCAGATAAGGTGTTCGATGTTGCGGATTGCTTCGGTTCTCATTTCTTCGATAGTCATAATGTTTATCCTCCTTGTTTCTCAGCGTTTTGATTTACTTTCCGTAGGTCATTGTGAGCAGATCGGAAGCCTCCAGCTCCTTGTCCTGTTCTTCCTGCTCAAACAGGATCGCGCGGAGTTCCTTCACGGTCATTTCCTGGTTCTCAACTTCTGTAAGCATTTGTCTTAATTCGCGTACTGTCATTGCCTTTTCCTCCTTGCCTTTCGGCTTTGTGGTTTGTTTTGTTTTTCTTTAATTCTATTATACCATAGTAACGTGTTATTGTCAAGAGGTTTTTTGAAAAAATCCGAAATTTTTTCAATTTTTTTTACCTTAATTCCGAGCGGCTGTAACTTTTAACACTCTCAACGCACTTTTCAACACTCCTGCGCTGAATTTCTGAACTCTCACAACTATAAGTGGCATTTCTGAACTGTTCAGCGCAAAAAGAGCCTGCTCCGAGATAGGGGAACAGGCTTACAGATGATTTTCCGAGCAGCTGATTTCTCAATACTGCTTCAGCTTTTAGGGTGTCACGTTAAAGCTGAGGTAGCAGTTACCTGTTCTGCATTTTCGCAGATGGGCAACTGCTTATCTTTTGCGCTTCCAAGAGCCTATGGCTTCAATTCCGAACAGCAGCACTGCCATCTCTTCCATAGCCTTGCTGATGTCACGGTAGAATGTCCGCTTGTCGATGTGCAGTCGGTCAGCAATGTCGTCAACGCTTAGCTGTTTCTCGCTGATGTACCGCAGATACAAAGCGTCCCAACGCCGAGCTTCGTCTGGACTTGACGCTTTTGAGCATAACGCCTTGTACGCTTCCAACATTTGATCAACGTGACTCATCATCAACTTTGTCTTACGCTGCATAGAACAGATCACCCCGACTTCGAGTGTTTCCGGTGCAATGTGGGCGTAGTGCGTTTTCAACTTGCGATAATTCTTCATTAGCAGGTTCACATCGTGATAACGTGCGTCAAACTCGCTCTCAATTATCTCTGTCTTACGAGCAAGGACCTCTGCCGTTGTCATCTTAACAATTTCCGCAATTTCATTTTCTTTCAAGACAGGCACCTCCTAATTTCTACCGCGTATTTCGTTTATGCGAACACACAAAGCGTCAAGCAGCGCACTTTGCATATCGTCTTTATTTTGCAGCGCTTCAGCTACTGCCACGTCCTGTCCACTTTGCACTATCAAGCGGTGGATCACAACAGGGTGTTCTTGCCCCTGTCGATGCAGACGTTTATTCGCTTGCTCGTACTGCTCCAAACTCCAAGTCAGCCCGAACCAGATTGCGTGATAGCCGCCCTGCTGAAGATTAAGTCCGTAACCGCAACTCGCAGGGTGCGCCAGCAAAATGTCTATCTCGCCGTTATTCCAGTCTACTTCGTCCCTTGCCGAAGAGTAAACTCTTACGCGCAATCCGGAAGGAGCAAGAGCCGCAAGAAGCCTGTCGCGGTCGTGCTGAAAGTTGTAGAACACAAGCGCGTGTTGACCGTTTAGCTGCTCGACGAGTTCCAGAAACGCGTCAATCTTGCACTTGTGGATCTCTGCCACGTTGCGGCTCTCGTCATATATCGCGCCGTTGCATAACTGCAACAGCTTTCCCGTGAGAACTCCCGCGCTGCTTGCAGTAATTGTCGTTTCGTCCACCTTCAGCAACAGTTCCGTTTCAAGTTGCGCGTAGGCTTTCTGAGCGGCAGGATCGAGCGCCACGGGAATATCGTTATAAATCACGTCCGGAAGATTGAGGTAGTCTGAAGCCTTCATACTAATGCAGATGTCGCCGATAGCCTGCTTGATTATGTCAAAACTGCCTTCCTTTGGTGCATAGTCAAATATTGTCGTGCGGTTACGCCGTCCGGGGACAAAGTACATATCGCGATAAGAACTGAGCGTTCTACCTAATCGCTGTCCGCCGTCCAACAAATAGATCTGCGCCCACAAATCCTCTAAGCCATTGCTTGACGGAGTGCCTGTAAGTTCGACAAGTCGGGCGATCCGACTACGTACTAACCGCAACGCCTTGAACCGTTTGCTCCTGCTGTTCTTGAAACTTGAACTTTCATCGAGAACTACCATATCAAACGGCCAGGCGTTCTTGAAATGCTCAACAAGCCAAACCACGTTCTCACGGTTTATCACATAAGCATCTGCGGGTGTTGCCAAAGCCCGAAGTCGTTGCTGAAGCGAACCTAGAACTGGGACAATTCGCATACCATTCAAATGCTCCCACTTCTGAGCTTCTGAAGTCCACGTTGCCTCAGCTACCTTCTTGGGCGCGATAATGAGAGGTTTTGAAACCGCCCAGCGATTGCACCGGAGATCGTGTATAGCTGTGAGCGTTATTGCGGTTTTGCCAAGTCCCATATCCAAAAACAATCCTACGTTCGCGTCGTTGATGATACGGTTAATGCAATACTGCTGATACGGATAAGGCTTAAATACCATTTGACAATTCCTCCAACCGCGCTATTACTTCAAACAGCCTTCTCGAAACTTGCATATTTGTGCCGTTTTTTCGCATTTCATTTAACTGAGCTATTATCTGGGGCAATGCTTCCTTGATTTGCGCATTTGTATTGAGGTTTTGTGACTCGTCTGTTAGCTCTTCCAATAACGCTTTTACTTCGGACAGTCCTTTCACGACTCTCACATCTGCACCACGTTTTTTCATTTCATCTATCGTGTATGCTTGGAGTTTAGTCAACCGACCTTTTTCCGTTTTCAGTTCTGCGAATAAAATCTTGCCGTCCGCGGTGAGAATAATTCTATCGGGGACACCCGCGTGTCCGGGGCTGGTAAACTTCATACACATACCGCCCAATTTTTTTACACCTTCGACGAGCTTCTGCTCGATTGCGCTTTCGTTCATCTTGACCTCCTATTTGCTTCTTGCGCGTGTACGCGCGTATGACCACGCAGATTAGGCGAATTAGGCACGTTAGACGTATGCGTTATGCGTCTAATTCCTCTAATCTCCCTATTTTTGTATTTTATAGTAAACAATGTTTCAATGTTTCAAATGACTAATGAGAATACTTAAAAGCGCATTACAGAGCCATTTTTGACTGAAACGTTTCTTGAAACATTTCTGAAACCTTGAAACATTCAGCCGTGAAACATTCGTTCCACTTTCCTTCCTAACTATCCACTGCCGTTTCTAAATACCGCGTGAAAAGCGAAAACGTTTCACAAATGTTTCAGCGTTTCAAGGCACTTGTTGAGTGCTTTCTGCCGCCTTTTGTCGTTCTATGTATCGGTCAACTTCTTCATCGACCTCGGCAAAAGTCCGCCTGTATTTAAACCCGTAGCTGATTAGGTTCGGAGTATGAGATAGCTTTTCAAGTTCCGTCCACAATTCTGGATAACGTTGCTTTATGTAGGCGATTTCGCTAAAGGAAGCACTAGGGCAAAACCAACAACCGCCGCGCTTTGAGAATTCATACACGGGGGACAACAGTCCATACGACTTGCACAAATCAAAAGCCATTTGCTCGGTATATCCATACCTTTCGAGCAGCGAGATCCTATTTGAACCTTCCAGACGTTTAAGGCGTATAGGTTCATCAGCAGCAATGCCCACATACTGAACATACTCGCCTTCCACCGTCTTTAGGAATTTCCGTATAGGCTTGATCTTTAGGTCGCGATTAGCTGTACACATTCCTGCGAGTAAGAAACCTCTGTGCTTATCTCGTCGTTCCGGTTTAGGTGACTTGACAGGTTTACCGTAAAATAAATCGAGGTAATCAATATCTGCCCGAAGAACCTTGACCTTGTAGCCCCATTTCTCGAAGATCGGGATTGCTACGTTGTGGATCCAATCAATATGCTGCGGATTTTCACCACTTATACCTCTTTTTCGGTCGAACATAACCTCTGACATTATGATCGTAGACTGCGGGAGACCGTTGATATGTTCCAAAATTATTGAAGCTGTTGAGTCTTTGCCGCCGCTCCAGCCCTGAAAAGTCTGCATTATTTTTACGACCTTTCCACGAGTATCTCAAAGACGGATAGATCGTGCAACTTTCCGTCCAGCAGCATACAGCATTGATGATACGTTCCTACTTTGCGACCACCAAATCTTGCCGCGAGTTTTTCATAGCCCCGCATTGCCGGGTTATCCTCGTAAGCTCCCCATTCAACACGTCGAATGCCGTTGTTTTCAAATAGGCTCTTAACGTGCTTAATTACGTCATTGATCAATAAAACATTCGGGGTATCTGTAAAGGAGATCAGCCCTATTCTCTCAACGCTGTGAGTTTGCCAATCAATCTCGTAGGAGAAGTACCCGACTACGCTTCCGTCGTTGGCTATGCAAGCGAAGTAGCATTTTTCTTCTGGGTTATCGGGTATATCCAGGGCGTTCCTCCCTGTATTAGAAACGTAGTATTGAGCTGAGAGATCGTACCACCGTTCGATATACTTTCTCTGCAACTCAGCTTTGTACAACTGTGCCGGTTTAAGCATCACTTTCACCACCCTTCAATTTATACAAATCTTCGCTCCAAAGTATCTTTGCTCCACACGCGCCGCAGAAATTATTACCTTCATCACGAAGCCATTCTTCCAACGTTGATTTTGTAGATTTACGATACCCGCAAGCTCGGCATTTATAAACGATATATCCGTCTGAGGTTTTTTCGACTAAATCCCAGGCACTATACCTTTCTAAACGAACATCTGCGGCAGGAAATTGCTGTATTCTTTTTAGCACATCGCTAATCGCGTCGTCACGTCCATAATCGTAATGTGTGAAGTCAACAGCACTTTTCTTTACAAGGAAACGGCTTATAGCCGCGTATGCTTTTTCACGTTCTATGTAAGTCATTGCCAAGACCTCCTGTTCATTTTCACACTGCAAGCACTGCAAAAAGAATGATCAGAAGTGTTTATCCAGTCAGCAGGATCTCCCGTTTTGACTGCTTTGCACCCACAGTTGCTACACCGTATAGGAAAATACCCGGCTGCGTCTGGAGCTTCGACAATCCACTCGCCGTATTTTACTGAGCAAACATCGGCAGCAGGAAGTCTTTCGATTTTTTCAGCCGCCATTTCTACACCATCGTTGAAAGACTGCTCGTACCCATCAAGGTTCTTACCTTTGAACCGCAGTCGTAATACACTTGTCCTTGCCATTTCACGATTTATGTATTCGTCCATAATTATATCGCCTTTCCAGCCCACTGTTCCGCCATAGCTTTGGCTATTCCCGAAAACGTTTTTGACCTATCAAAACTGTTATGTGCGCATTGCTTCGCGCCGTACTTTGTCTTGTCTTTGCGACTTGTTCCTGCGGGTAAAAACGGACTGTACTCTGTCAAAATTTTAGTCGGAACAAGCGGTTGCAATCCTCTCAGCCAAAGACGAGTCTTTTTACTGTACGGATGTCCAAACTGATACGGCTGGATTTCCTGCGAGTGGGGGGGGGTAGCAAATATTTTACAATGTACCGGATTTTCAACGGCTATTCGGTCACAGTCTGCGTTTAGGAATTGCATAAAGAACTCCTTAGCTTTCAAGCCCTTATTGTATCGGTTTATATCTAATTCACCTTTATGCGGATAAAGTCGACAGGCACCCGCGTTGGAAAGAAACGTACACGGCGGATGTGCAATCAGTAAATCCCATTTCCCCTCAATTCGGTGTGAAGCTCCGTCCATTGTAGTAAATTCGCAATTGCCGTTGATAATCGGTAGCACATCGCCGAGTACGTGCCACTCCGGGTGTCCGCCGGACGGCTTTAAAATGTCTGCGCTATATGCTTCGTGCCCCAGCTTTCGCATTTCGCAACAAACTGTTTGACTTTCTTCACAAGCAACTAATACTTTCATCTCGATCTCCTATCTTCTTCTGATAAAGCCGCGCTGATACCCGCAGTACCCAAAACGCAAGCCGTTTGAAGTCTTTATCCACCCTGGCAGCGACCGCAGTATCTCATTGATCTCCGCGCTGTCTGAGTATCGGAAATCTTTTGCGCGACCGCCAAAAGCCTCACACCATATCTCCAGAGCGCATATTCGGTCACGAGGAACCAAGTTTTCGGTGCTTGCGGCAGCTTCGCCGTTCAAGAATATAAGCCGCTTGTCAAGCCCCCATTTCTGCCATTCTTCGGGGACAGGTCGCTCTAAGTAGTCAATGATGATACCTTCCTTGCTGCTGGTTTCTCTATGGGACTCCTGCTCCTGTTGAGCAAGTTCCTCTATTTCTCCTGTTAAGAATAATGACTCACCAACTCTCCACCGCATAACTGCTTCTGCCCAGATCTGGTCTAACTCGCGATCAAGGTCTGCCCAGACGCTCTTAGCACGAGGGCAAATACCAACATCAACGGGCCAGAAACGTCTGCCACCTGTTCGGTCACGCAAAAACGTCGCGGCATTAGTCGTTCCAAAAAATACGCAACGTCTGGGATAATCTTTCGCGTGGCGCCCATACGCCGCTCTGAAACGGTCAACTCGTTGGCTGAGGAATTGCTTTATACGTTCTTCTTCTGTCCGCTTGAACGCTTCAAGTTCTCCTACTTCAACCAACCACACACCTTGCAGGATTTCACTTGCCTCTTTTCCCTCAAACGACTTTATGCTGTCGCTGAACCAACCCTTGCTCATTTTGTCGAGAAGCGTTGATTTGCCAATTCCTTGCGGACCCGCGAGTATGAGCATAATGTCAAACTTGCAACCTGGTTCCATAGCCCTCGATACGGCGGCAGTAAACGCTTTTCGTGTAACTGTTCTGACGTAGGGGGTGTCCTCTGCGCCGAGGTAATCAATAAGCAGCGTATCAAGACGAGGTATACCGTCCCACTGCAAAGATGCGAGATAATTTCTAACCTCATTGAATTTGTGCTTTTCGCTATGCAAGGACAGAGCGCCGTCTATCTTCCCGTTGCCTGTGATCTTGTATACCTTTTCAAAGTACCAATACAAACCTTGGTTATCATTGTCTGTCCAAGAACGGCGTTTCTCGAAAGCACTCCAAGGCAGGTCTCCCAGAACTTCACCACGCCCAGCAAATTCATTCAACGCAAACTTGCCCCTAAGGTTAGGATCGTTCTCGATAATCAGCCAGATGTTGTCTATCGTTGCTTTGATAGCGCCGGTCTGGGCATTCAGCTCCAGACCAGAGGTCCAACTTAAATCGTTTTCCTTTTCCGAGGTCAGATTGCTGAAATCGCTCACTGCCGCGTCTGCGCGTTCTTTCGCTAAGAGCCTTGATACTTTCGCATCTGCTATCGCAAGATTACACATCGCCGCGTAAGACGGAAGCCTGTTTGTCGGGGTATTCGGATCAGCCGCGTCATCTTTGTCACCAAATTTGTGCAGGCGTACCAAGTCAAAAGCGTTTACAAGCCTACCGCAGCACGGGTCTGTCGAGTGGTGCGAGTAGAGGAACATACCGTTATCGTAAATAACGGCGCCACCCGTCGTACTGCCTCCGAGATAAGTATATCGGCTGTTTGAACTGTCAACAGGCTCATAGATACCTTCCAGAAACGTATCCATTGCTCCGTATATGTCGTATGTTCTGCAAAACGCGCCCACAACACCGTTTTTACTGAGCGGGTCACTCTGCTTCATAGCCATTTTCTTGTAAGCGTTGTCGGCTCCCGGTACCTGCTCCCACT
>CAYPWI010000063.1:0-8612 GCA_964414395.1 uncultured Ruminococcus sp. | reverse complement strand
TCGTGTACGTCTATCTATATGATAAACAAAAATCGGCATCAGCAATCGGTGCAAACACCGTCCAAAGAGGTGACGAGCTTTACGGGGCTTGCGGCTCTCTGTTCGGGAGTTCCCTTTATAATAGGAAAGCACTTGTCGAACGCGGTCTTGATAAGCTCCCCGTCCTTATTATAAGTCCAGCCGCCCTCGTTGGCGTAATAAGACGGGTCTACATAAAGACTCTTTCGCCACGCCTTGGGGTTACACTCAAGCTCGATAAAAGCCTTTCGCACGGTATCGCCGCCCTTGTGAGCCAAAGAGCGCAGTATCTTATTCACCGTAATGCTCGGAAGCTCGTCCTTTTGCAGCTCGGCGATCATCTCATTTACGACCGCTTCCGACGCGTCCTTATATACCTCGGGGAAGTCGATATTCCGATGCTCCCACGCGTATTGGGCTAACTTTTCGGTGTTTATCCCACGCAGACGGATAAGTAGCAAACACAGATCTTCGTTGAAGCCGTCGGAGATGACCTCGGCGGTCTTAGCTTCAAGCTCCTTTTCATCAAGCGCGAGTATGGCATTCTCCTCGTTTTCGATCGTACACTTATTGCACAGCCCCTCATAGGGGATATTCCTGCCGCATTGAGGACATTTGTTCATTGGAAGAACTCCTTTCATCAGCCGTCAAGCCGCGGCTTGTATGTACCGTCCATATTTCTGACGATAAGCCCGTTTATCTCAAGAGACGTGAGCAGCTCGGAGACCTCCGCGAAGTCCTTGTCCGTCTTGTCGATGATGCCGTCCTCGTCCATGGGACTTTCAAACAACATTCTGATGATCTCCGCCTCTATCGGGGAAAGTCCCTCTAAGTGCGGAGCGGCGGGGGCTTTGTTCTCGGCTGCGGCTTCCTCCGTCTTTGCGGAGGACTTGGGCGCGTCCGCTTTTTGAGAAGAGGACTTTTTCGGAGCACTCGGCGCTTTGGGCGGTTCCTTTTTCTTCGGAGACTTTCCCGCCGTTTCCGAAACACCGAGTTTTACTCCCTCGGCAAGCGGGAACGCGTTCAGGATATCATCGTAGCCGTACACAGCCGCCGCGCCGTCTCGGAGCAGCGGGATAACGCCCGCGCAGCTCTCCGACATGATATCATACGGCGGTATGCAGAATATCTCCCTGCCCTGTGCCTCCGCGTGAGCCGCGGTGATAAGCGAGCCGCTCTTCTCGCCCGCTTCCAGCACCAGCGTTCCGTGAGAGATGCCCGAAAGGATCCTGTTTCTGGCGTGGAAATACCCCGGCAGGCTCTTGGTGTTCGGCAGAAGCTCGCTTATTATCGCGCCGCCGTTATCAACGATATCGCGCTTTAATTGCGCGTTGGGGGCGGGATAATTCACGAGGATCCCGCAGCCGAGAACGCCGACGGTCTTCCCGCCCGCGTCAAGAGCGGCTTGATGCGCCGCGCCGTCGAGACCGACCGCCATACCGCTTGCTATCACCACTCCGCGCTCCGCCAAGGAGCCGCAGATCTCATTCGTGACCCTGAGACCGTATTCCGACGCTTTGCGCGTGCCGACCGCCGAGATACACAGCCGCTCGTTCATTCCGCTCAGATCGCCCGCGGCGAACAGCACTATAGGCGGATCTTCAATATGGCGCAGCAGCTCGGGATATTCCTCATCGTCATAGGAGATAACGCGCACGTTGTTGTCCTCGCAGAGCTTCAAAAGCTTGCGGATCTCGCCCATTCGCACTTCATTGACGCGGCGCTTCTCCGCGTCGCTGAGGAACTGAGGGTCGCCGTCGCGGATATACGCCGCGGCTCTCACCGCGTCATAACCGCAGTCGCGCAAAATGAAATTCAGTCTGCGGTTGTGGGGCTGCATTACGAGCAGCAGCCACAGCCACACGTCAACGGAGCTTTTATTCATGAATACACCGCCTTTAATCTAATGATCTGATCGCGATCACTATTGAAGATCCGATAAAATAAAACAGGGAATAACCCGCCGGGAACATCGCAAAAAGCAAGGGCACGGCGGAAGCATCGCCGTCAACGGGCATACGCACATACATGATAATAATTCCCGCTATAAACATAAGCGCCGACAGCGCCAGCGCGGGCATAACGCCCAAAGCTATATACCGCCCCGCCGTCATGCCGTACTTATTCTTAAACAGCCGAAGGCTTTTCACCGAGACCGCGATATGCACTATACCGAGGACAAGCCCCGAAGGCAGCAATAGCTCCGATAGGTGTAACAGAAACAGTCCCAAAAGCCCGCCGCCTACAGCGAGGATAAGCAGGTTGCCGAAAATGATCAGATAAACTTTAGGTCGGTTCTCTGTCATGTCCGTCTCCTTTCGAGCTTGTGCCGTATACCCAGCGCCACCGACAGCATCGCTCCGTACACCGCCGAATAGCCGCCGAAGCAGACCGAAAACGCGCCGAAGACCAACGCGGCTCCAAAACTAAGCGTCCCGTATCGACCCTTCATATAGAGTACAACATAGATCCCCGCTGCGAGAATAAGCAAAGGCAGCACGTTCAGCAGCACGAACCTCCATTCGACAATACCGTATTTGCGCTCATAGTGCCTGTACGAAAACACCGACCCCACCGTATGAGCTGCGGCGAAGAGCAGCCCGCCTATAATAGCCGCTCCCGCTCCCCAATCGTCGCCGACCCATGACATAAGAAATATATATGGCACCCCGGCTATTATCTCAAGCAGTAAATTCCACAGCGCGATAAGCTTCGCGCGGACAGGCAGCCGAAAAGGCACTGCGTTGTTATTGCGATCATCGTCCATGACGGTCTCCTTTCAATGCGGGATATCCGATCATTGCCCGCTTATCCCGTGCCTTATACCCAGCACCAAAGACAGCAGCGCACAGTATAGCACCGCGTACATCGCGGAAAAGATCGAAAAGAAATAGGCGCTGAAAGAAGGGAAAAAATCAATGTCAAAATTCACGCTGATGACCCCCGCCGCAAACGCCAGAACCGCAAAAGCGATCAGCGGCAGCACGTTCAGCAAGACATACTTCCACTCAGCAACCCCGCACAAGCGCTTATAATGCCCGTATACCAAGGTCGAAAACGCCGTATGACCCGCGGCTAAGACAAGCCCGCCTATAATGAGCGCCGCGCCGTTGTCACCGCGCTCACAGCACAAGAAGAAAGGGATCCCGATGACAAGTTCCAAAAGAAGATTTCTAAACGCCATAGGCATTGCGGAAGACGGGCGCGGGCGCTGTCCCGCGCGTTCGCCGGCTTCGGCGTTATACCGCGCAAGCTCCGTTTTCTCGGCGCTTTCGTCGATATCGGTGATCTCAACGATCGTATCAACGCTTTTTTCGTCCATGACAGCCCCCTTTCCGCACAGCCAAAGGAAATTTTCGCGAAATTATACTTTAAATACAGCCGAAGTAAACGCCGGCAGCGTCAATCCACCCAGCTCCATTTTATTGCCCGTCAGCAGATCCTCCGCCTCGCCGCCGCGATTGAGATTGAACGTAAACGGTGCGCCGTCCGCGTTGATAACGGTAAGCAAGGTCTCGCCTTCAGCCGAACGCGAGAACGCGTATTGACGATTGGTCAGCTGTACCTGCTTGTAGTCGCCCATGGAAGCCGCGGGGCAGGTCTTCTCGATCTCGGCGAGCTTGCTTATCAGTTCGCAGAGGTCGCGATGTCCCTCGGACTTCATCTTCTCAAGATCGAACTCGGGGCGCAGAGCGTCGTCACCGCCGCCGCGCTTGTCGCCCTCGATTCCGAACTCGCTGCCGTAGTATACGGACGGGATCCCCGGCATCATAAACATCAAGGTATAGATGAGCGGCAAGTGCTCCTTTGTTCTGAGGATAGACGCAACGCGCGTCACGTCGTAATTGTCAACGAAGGTGTAGAGGTGCTTTCCTCTGTACAAGCACCAATTCTCGCTGCCGAACTGACGGTTTATCGAGTGGGCGATCTCGAACATATTCATATCGTTGAAGCTGGAAAAAAGCCCCTTGTAGCACTCGTAATTCGTGACGGAATCCAGCATCTGATCGTTCATCCACATATTGTAATCGCCGTGCAGGGTCTCGCCCAGCAGGAAGAAGTCGTCGGACAGCCACTTGCAGTGACCGCGCAGCTCCTTGAGGAAGTTCTGATCGAGACAGTAAGCCACATCAAGGCGCAGACCGTCGATGCCGAATTCCTCTTTCCAGAACGTGATAACGTCCTTGAGGTACTGCTTGACCTCGGGGTTATACAAATTCAGCTTTACAAGCTCGTAGTGACCCTCCCAGCCCTCGTAATAGAAGCCGTCGTTGTAGTTGGAGTTTCCCTCGTGAACGTGGAACCAATCCTTCTTGGAACTTCCGAGCTTATGCTCTCTCACGTCCTTGAAATGAACGAAGTCGCGTCCGACATGATTGAACACGCCGTCCACAACGACCTTGATATCGTTCTCGTGAAGCGCCTCGCAGACCTTCTTAAAGTCCTCGTTGGTGCCGAGACGGCGGTCTATGGTCTTGTAGTCGATCGTGTCATAGCCGTGGGCTACGCTCTCGAAGAGCGGTCCGAAGTAGATGGCGTTGCAGCCGAGCTCCTTGATATGCGGGATATCGTCGATGAGCTTTAAAAGCTTATGTGTCGGCTCGCTCGTCTGATCGTTCTGACGGGGGCAGCCGAAGTATCCGATAGGGTAAATGTGATAAAATACCGCGTTTTCATACCATTTCATATAATTATTCTCCTTTGCGCACGAATTTAAATTCCGCTCTGTTTTCCGCGGGTTTTGCGCGATTTAATTATACCACAAAATCTGCCTTTTGTCAAGAAGAAAACGGGATAGACAAAGGCTGAGATATGTGGTATAATTAAAGAGAAAATTTTTTCGGAAATAATGTAATATCGGCTGACTTTTTGCGAACATACTTACAGAAGATAAGAAAAACAACATATCACTTAAAATCTATAATGCAGAGGTGAACGGATTTGGAAGATAACGATATAATCAAGCTATTCAACGAAAGAAACGAAACGGCGCTGTCCGAGCTTTCCAAGAAGCACGGGACTTATTTCACGCGCCTTGCCGAGAAAATACTCTATAATCACGAGGACTCGGAGGTCTGCGTAAACGACGCGTATCTCAAGACCTGGGAGACTATCCCGCCCGCGAAGCCGAACGTCCTCCGGGCGTTCGTGGGGAAGATCGTGAAAAACATCGCTGTAAGTATGCTCCGCCGCGAGACCGCGGGGAAGCGCGGCGGCGGGGAATTCAATTTGGTGCTTGACGAGCTTGAAGAGTGTGTGTCCGACGGCAGCAGCGTGGAAGAAGAATTGGACGGCAAACAGCTCTCGGAAGAGATAAACGGATTTCTCAAAACCTGCACCGAGACCAACCGCCGAATTTTCGTGCTCCGCTATTGGTATTGCGAAAGCGTTCCCGAAATAGCGGCAGAGCTCGCCATGTCCGAAAACAACGTCTCCGTATCGCTTTTCAGAACGCGCCAAAAGCTCAAAGAACATCTCACAAAGGAGGGCTACATAATATGAAAAATTCCGAAAAACTCTTCAAAGCAATAAACGACATAGACGAAAAGATAATAAGCGACGCAAAGCCCGAGGAACAAAAGCCCGAACAGATCAAGATCAAAAAGCATCTTCCCGTAAAGGAGATAGCCCTGTTCGCCGCCTGCTTCGCCGTGCTGGCGGGGGTGGTGTTCGGGATAGTGAAATACAAGGTAGATCACCCTATCGTGCAGGTTCCCGAAAATTCCGACAGCTCGGACATAATATCAAACTCTTCAAATTCACAGACCGAGCTTGTTTTCACCGAAGAAGACCTTGAGCTTCAGGCTATCCTGAAAGAGCTTGTATCCAACGCCGAGGAGATAGACAGAATGTTCGACGTTCGCCAAGCCGTCGGCGATGAATACACTTTCAGCTTCACAAGCAGTTATAACGGCTTAGACAACAAAAGGCAGTATTACCTTATCCCCGAAGACGCGCGCACGGCGAACGGTCTGTTTACTGTTCCCCAAAGCCGCGATAAAATGGAAGATCTGGTATCCCGATATTTCTCGAAATGGGCTGTTGACTTCTATATGGAGAATGTGAGCCTCGGCAAAATGACGACAAACGAATACGGAAGATACCACATTGACGGCGTATCAAGCAATTTCCTGGAAATAGACGGCAGAATGTATCTCAGCCCCTCAAGAAGCGCGGAATACGCGGGGCTTGGAATAAATTGTGATACCGCCAAGGTAATGCACAAGAGCGATACTCTGATAAAGTTCATATATTGGGACGGCGATATATCCGACATAGACAGCGACGAATATTACCACAACTACGGCACTATCGTCAGGGAAAACGGAAAGTGGAAGCTGCATTATTTCTATGGGTACGGCTTTGTTTCCGATATCCCCGCCGAATATACCGAAGAAGATATCGAGCTTCAGCAGACGCTCGAAGCTCTGAAAGACGGCGACAAGGTGATGTATCTGTTCACGCCCGATATCACGAATATCGGCGCGGTCTACAACTTCGTATTTGAAAACGGCGAGGAGGCGGCATATCTCAACATAATGGGAAACGATCAGCACATAGACTTCCCGATGACGATAAGCGAGTTCATATCCCGCCTGCAGCAGTACTTCTCGCTCGAAACCGTGAACAGATATCTGCGGAAAGTGCGCTATGGTACGATGGAAGAACGCCCGGACGGAAAATATTCCGTGACCCTCGGAGGCGAGGGAGAGGCGATCCCCACTTATTTGCAAATAAACGGCGGAATAAACAACGGAATGTACTATCACAGCGGCGCGGGCGGATTTGGTGAGACGAATTATTACAACACCGCCACGGTTACGGAAAAGACCGATGATACTGTAATCTACTCTTACGCGCAAGCCTCACACGGCTATATAACACGCGTTACCGGCAAGCTGGTCTACGAGGACGGCTCCTGGAAGCGCGATGAACTCTACGACCCCGTAAAGGACAGCAACGAGCTTAATAGCGTTCTGGACGCTCTGATCCCCAAGGCGACCGAGCTCAGCGGAATGTTCTGGAATATGAGCCTTGACGGAAATTCGCTCACCTTTAATATGGGCGGCGATCCCGATGATACGAGCCAATATTATCTCATACCCGAAGGGCGATATACAGCGCCGAACGGTCTGTTTGAGATCCCGCAGACTTATGCCGAAATGAAAGCGCTTCTCGGCGAGTGCTTCTCCGCGCACGGTGTCGCCGCTTATATGGAAGAGGTCTCCAAGGGCACACTCACCCAAAAGTCCGACGGAACGTATGACTTTATCCCAGACAGCGGATATGAGGTCTATGAGCCGCTCTTCATTGAAGCAAACGGCACAATGTACCGACACGTTTTTATGACAGACAATGAGCATTTCGGTTACGGTCTCGACAGCGCGGAACTAACCTCCAAGACCGATGATACCATGGAATTCAAATACTTAGGCCTTAACAGATACACAGGTGAAAATGTCTCCGCAAACGGCGTTCTCGTAAAGGAAAACGGAGAATGGAAGCTGCATTGCAACAAATATACGGAGTTTATGCCCGTGTTCACCGAGGAAGATCTGGAGCTTCAGAAGATCTTAAAGGAACTCGCGCCCGGGGACGAAGTGTTCCAATGGATATTCAACGGCGGCTGGGGAGATACCGAATATAATTTCTTCTTCGGCGAAGATCAGCAATACGGCAATGTCTACTATCCTCTTCCCGCGGGCAGATCCCACTATTACGACCGCCTGGAAAATCCGCAGTCGTATGAAGAAGTTACAGAGCTGCTGAACAGATACTTCACGAAAGCCTCGGTTGAGGGATTTATGAGCTATGTCGGCAAGGGTGCCATGACCGAGAGGGCGGACGGATCGTATCTCGTCACGCTTGACGGCTATTCGGGAACGACGATGCCATCGCTCATCGAAATAGACGGGAAAATGTACATAGCGCAGATACTGCGCGGCGGCGTAGCGGCTCCAGAATTCGGCGCGGCGAAGATCACCGGGAAGACCGATAATTCCATAACGTTCTCCTGCAATGGCAGCATGGGACTTATAAAGCGTGAGGAAAACGGCTGGCGGCTGAACTACGCCTACCGCGGAATGACCGACCAGGATCTGGGATAATATCAAAAATAGCCTGCTCCCTACTTACTCCCGATATGGGCGACTACGAAAAGGTCAAGGCGGCGTTCGATCATTTGTTGGAGATCGGCACCTACGCCGACCCGCCCGCGCTGGACGTGTGGCGCTGGCGCACGTCATCGGGCGATCCGCCCACCCGCGAGGAGATGCGGGGGCTGAATATGCTCTTGTTCGGCGCGGACACCTGCGAGGGCTTCTCGGCGGCGCTGAATATGCTTCTCGGCGATATGGGCGTGGAGTCGCGCTATATGACGGGGCTCACATATCTCGCCCGCGGCGGGCTCGGATATCATTCATGGTGTCAGGTGAAGATAGACGGCGTATGGTATCACATCGATCCCGACCTTGAGGACAACATCTCAAAAAGCGGCACGGTGAACTACAAGTACTTCCTCAGAGGCGACGATTTTATGAGCGGATCGCACTACTGGGGTCAGCGCCTGATAAACACGGGACTGCTTGCCGACG
>CAYPWI010000062.1:0-8640 GCA_964414395.1 uncultured Ruminococcus sp. | reverse complement strand
CGTCGGAAACCTCGGCAGCATACCCGCGCTTTCCGAGACGCTTAAGAGCGTGTTCACGGGGAACGAGGTCGTGCTGTCCGCCGCGCTCTCGCAGGTGATCAGCAACGTCCCCGCGGCTGTACTGCTTTCGGGAATATCTGACAATGCCGCGGCGCTCATCATCGGCACGAACCTGGGCGGTCTGGGAACGCTCATCGCGTCCATGGCGAGCCTTATCACCTATAAGTTCTATGCCGCCTCAAAGGGCAGCTCGCCGAAGAAGTATATTATGGTCTTCACGGCGTTCAACCTGGCGTATCTGGCGGCGCTGCTTGTGATGTACTTCATTATCCGCGCATAAGCCGCGTCCTCTTCACCGAAATTTAAGCGGGACAGTATTTTTGTCGTCGGAATTATCCGATTTTCCGAAAATTCTCTTGACAAGGCGGCTGTAATATAGTAAAATAAAGATAGCGCCGAGGTATCGGCAAATATTGTTAGGAGGCAGTCTTATGAGCGATTTCTTTAATATCCCAAAGATCAGGTATGAGGGCAAGGATTCCGCAAACCCCATGGCGTTCAAGTACTATGACCCCGACGAGGTGATAGGCGGCAAGCCCATGCGCGAGCAGCTGAAATTCGCGCTCTCGTGGTGGCACACCATGGGCGGCGACGGCACCGATATGTTCGGCGTGGGAACGGCGGACAAGCGCTGGGGCGGCAGCGATCCCATGGAGATCGCGAAGAACAAGGTCTACGCCGCTTTTGAGATCATGGACAAGATGTCCGTTGACTACTTCTGCTTCCACGACAGAGACATAGCGCCCGAAGCTGATAACCTCAAAGAGACCAACGCGCGGCTGGACGAGATCTCCGACCTCATCAAAGAACAGATGAACAAGTCGGGCAAGAAGCTGCTTTGGGGCACGGCGAATTGCTTCAACAATCCGCGTTATATGCACGGCGCGGGAACTGCTCCCAACGCTGATGTGTTCGCGTTCGCGGCGGCGCAGATAAAGAAGGCGCTCGACCTCACCGTAAAGCTCGGCGGAAACGGCTACGTATTCTGGGGCGGACGCGAGGGCTACGAGACGCTGCTTAACACGAACCTCGGGCTCGAGCAGGACAACATGGCGCGCCTTATGAAAATGGCTGTGGAATACGCGCGTTCTATCGGCTTCAAGGGCGACTTCTACATCGAACCGAAGCCCAAGGAGCCTACCAAGCATCAGTACGATTTCGACACGGCGACGGTTCTCGGATTTTTGCGCAAGTACGATCTGCTCGGCGACTTCAAGATGAATATCGAAGCCAATCACGCGACTTTGGCGGGGCATACCTTCCAGCATGAACTGAGAGTAGCCCGTGAGAACGGCGTGTTCGGTTCTATCGACGCAAATCAGGGCGATATGCTGCTCGGGTGGGACACCGACCAGTTCCCGACCAACATCTATGACGCGGTGCTGTGTATGTATGAAGTACTCAAGGCTGGCGGATTTACGAACGGCGGCTTGAATTTCGACTCCAAGGCGCGGCGCGGCTCGTTCACGCCCGAGGACATCTTCCACAGCTACATAGCGGGCATGGACACCTTCGCGCTCGGTCTGCGCAAGGCGTACAAGCTCATCGAGGACGGCAGGATCGACAAATTCATCGAGGACAGATATGGGAGCTGGAAGACAGGTATCGGCGCGGATATCATCTCGGGCAAGGCGAAAATGGCGGAGCTCGAGAAATACGCGCTCGAAAAGGGCGATGTGCTCTCTTCCGTTTCGAGCGGCAGACAGGAGATGCTTGAGAGCATCCTCAATAATATCCTGTTTTCTGACTGATCTGTGAAAGGAATGAAAATTGGCTTACATTCTGGGAATTGATATAGGAACTTCGGGCACTAAGACCGCGCTTTATTCCGAGGACGGCAAGTGCGCCGCGGCGGCGGTCTGCGGATACCCGCTCAGTACGCCGCAAAACGGCTGGGCGGAGCAGGATCCGGGCTATTGGTGGGGCGCTGTTGTTGAGGGAATAAAGCAAGTCCTCGCGCAAAGCGGGGTAAAGTCATCGGATATCTGCGGCATAGGGCTTTCGGGGCAGATGCACGGACTGGTGATGCTCGACGCGGAGAACAAGGTAATTCGTCCGAGCATTATCTGGTGCGATCAGCGCACCGAAAAAGAGGTCATTGAGATAACCGAAAAGGTCGGCGCGGGGCGGCTTATAGAGATCACCGCCAATCCCGCCATTACGGGCTTCACCGCCGCCAAGATCATGTGGGTGAAGAACAACGAGCCGCGCAATTACGAGCGCTGCCGCCACATTCTTCTGCCCAAGGACTACATAAGATTTATGCTCACGGGCGAATACGCGACCGAGGTCTCCGACGCGTCGGGTATGCAGCTTCTGGATATCCCGAAGCGCTGCTGGTCGGACGAGGTTCTTCAAAAGCTCGATATCGACAGATCGCTGCTGGCGAAAGTATACGAAAGCCCCGAGATCACGGGCAGAGTGACAAAGCAGGCGGCGGAGCTTACGGGGCTCGCCGAGGGAACGCCCGTAGTCGGCGGCGCGGGTGACAATGCCGCCGCGGCTGTGGGAACGGGCGTAGTGGAGAACGGACGCGCGTTCACGACTATAGGGTCATCGGGCGTGGTGTTCGCGCACACGGACAATATCTCGATCGACAAGAAGGGCAGAGTTCACACGTTCTGCTGCGCCGTGCCGGGTTGCTGGCACGTCATGGGTGTGACGCAGAGCGCGGGGCTGTCGCTCAAGTGGTTCGCGGAGAATTTCTGCAAGAGCGAGATAGAGACCGCGAAAAATATGGGCGTTGACACGTACTATCTCACCGATAAAGAAGCGGAGCTGTCACCTATTGGCGCGAACAGACTGTTGTTTCTGCCATATCTCAACGGCGAGAGAACGCCGCATCTCGACCCGAACTGCCGCGGAACGTTCGTGGGGTTATCGCCGATGCACAAGAAGCGGGATATGATACGCGCGATAATGGAGGGCGTTTCGTACTCGCTGAGAGATTGTGTGGAAGTTATGCGTGAGATGAACGTCGATGTTTCCGACATGATGGCGTGCGGCGGCGGGGGAACTTCTCCGCTCTGGCGGCAGATGCTGGCGGATCTTTACGGCTGTCCCGTCAAGACGGCAAGCACTCAGGAAGGTCCCGCGCTGGGAGTTGCTCTTCTGGCGGCGGTCGGCACGGGGATTTATGGGAGCGTTCCCGAGGCGTGCGCGGCGGTCATTCACACCGACAAGACCGAAAAGCCGAACGAATATCGCTCCGCGGAATATGAGAAATTCTATTCCGTCTACAAGAAATTATATCCGGCTATGAAGCCCTGCTTTGAAGAGCTCTCGCGGCTGTAACGTGAAGGTTTCCGGCAGGGAATAACATAAACAAATCGAAAGGAAGAAAACAAAATGAAGCTTTTTATCGACACCGCCAATGTGGAGGAGATCAGACGCGCCAATGATATGGGTATCATCTGCGGCGTTACCACAAACCCCTCGCTTATCGCCAAGGAGGGACGCGACTTCAAGCAGGTCGTGACCGAGATCGCGGGCATCGTGGACGGTCCTATCTCCGCGGAGGTAATTTCGCTCGAGGCTGACAAGATGGTGGAAGAGGCTCTGCCGCTTGCCGAGATCAACAAGAACATCGTCATCAAGCTGCCGATGTGCGAAGAGGGCTTGAAAGCCTGTAACCGTCTCTCCAAGAGGGGCATCAAGACCAACGTTACACTGATATTCTCGGCGGCGCAGGCACTGCTCGCGGCGAGAGCGGGCGCTACATATGTAAGCCCGTTCCTCGGCAGACTTGACGACATCGGTATGGACGGCATGGCGCTCATTGAGGAAGTGGTAGACATCTTCAACGCGTCGGCTATCGACACTGAGATCATCGCCGCGTCTATCCGTCATCCGATACACGTTACCGCCGCCGCGAGAGTGGGCTGCCATATCGCGACCGTGCCCATGAAGGTGCTGCTGCAAATGCTCAGGCACCCGCTCACCGACAACGGCATCGAGCGCTTCCTCAAGGATTGGGAAGGGTTCACCAACAAGTAATTTTTTTGATACAGAACGCCCGCGAATGAAAAGCCGCGGGCGTTTTTCTGTTATATTCTTTCGCTGATTTTTTCGTGAATACTTGTTCGGCACGCATCGCGTTTCTTCCTTGATAAAAGAACAGCCGCGACCGCCGCCGTGCAAACCGCCAAAGCCGCTTTACAGATCGTGCTTACAGCGCCCTCCGAGAGCGTTCCCGAAGCGGTATCATATCCATTATAAACGCCGGAACACAGATCGAGTATCACGGGGTGGAGTATGTATATCCACATCGAGATAGTTCGCAGCTTCGGCATCGGTTTTACTTTAACGGAAGTCAGCGTCAGCAGCAGGAATACCGTGCAGGGAACGAGCGCCGCGAACATATTGCCTATCATACCCGCGATCATATCACGCAGCAGGAGTCGTTCGAGAATAAGCGCCGCAAGCGATATCATAAGGCAGGGAATATAGAGCCTCAAGCCGGTTTTGCGTCGGCGCGGCTCTTGAATTCTCTTTCCGATAATGTTTCCGATCATGAGGAATATTGGCGCGAAGAACAAGCCGTTTCTCGTGAATGAGAATATTCCCGAAAGAAAATTCAGCGCGGCGTTTATGGCGGGGATATTCCGCGCAAGTACCGAGTAAGAATCGCCGCACAGCCCGAACACATACAGCGCCGACGCTATAATAAGCGGGAGCGGCTTTGGGAGCCTATACAACGCGAAGACTATGACCGCGCCCGTTATCAGCGCGGGGAAATACCACAGATGATAGAACGTTCCGTCAAACAGCACTGCCTTTACGCTCGAGGAATACACGCCGTAAGGCAGATAAACAGCCGTCGCGGCGGCGTAGAGAACAAGGGTTTTGAGCACGAGCCGCTTGATGTTCTCTGCGCTCGTAAAATCGGTGAATATTCCCGTCACCGTGAAGAAGAACGGCACGGCTATGCGCGCCACAGCCCCCGACAGAATAATATTCCCCGTGTCGCTTATATACAGCAGCGCGGGCGCGTGGATAAGGATCACCAGCGCCGTCGCTATTATCCTGAAAATGTCCAACGCGCCGAGGTCTTGTTTGTTTTTCATAATATCACTCTCCAAATAGGCTGTCATCGCCTTTGTTTGAGTGTATTATAGCGCGCCGTGAACGCGATTTCAACGGTTTTTGACCGAGGTGTATTTTTACGATACCGAGTTGTTTCGGAGAATTTAAAATCGCCCCGTTTTTGCGCGGGGCGATCAAAATGTGTTCAGCTTTCTTTTTGGTTCAATTTTATCAGGCGCTCTTTCTCCTTGGCGGCTTCGGCTTCAAGGCGGGCTATTTAGGCATCGAGCTGCTCACGAGACATTGCTTTGACCTCGTCGGAAATTATGACGTTGTCATTGATAAAGTATTTATTTTCCTGTTTTGCCATTCAGGATGCCTCCGATTTTAATTTCATCAGGCGCTCTTTCTCCTTGGCGGCTTCAGCCATAAGACGGTCTATTTCGGCTCTCCTTTCCTCATGGGTCATATTCAGCACTTCCTCGGAAATGACGACATTGTCATCAAGATAATCATCTAAATGAGAAAGATCATAATTCATTTATTTCACCTCCCAAAAATCAATACTGTGATTGCGTGACAGATCGTTTAATGTGTGGATTTGAGCTTCATATTAGGAAAGCCCCAATTCAATATAATCTACGACTGACAATTCATATAGCTTAGAACTTACAAACTGGTCAGAAGTATATTTAAATACTTTACCATTATGGCAAGCTATTATTCCAAACGTATATCCATATCGACAGCAGGCGTTAAAATCCTCAATACTTGGCGGCATACTGCTTGGATGCGTATGCAGCGCAATAATATTATTATGTGTTCTGACGGCTTGTTTTGTCTTTTCGGAATAATTTACAAGTCTTGGAGTAATACCGTTGATCTCCTTTGAGAGGATCTCTCCCGTCTTACCGTCAAACCAATACATATCCTCAAGCTCCGTGCCGCTTCTGTGTTTGAGGGCGGTCTTTGCCGCATCGTAAAGAGCCTTGTTGAGCTCGGGATTATCCGAAGCGTTGTCAAACTTCCTGCGATACTCGCCGCTCTCTATGTATGATCTGTTTATAAGCGTCTCTTTATTCCTGCCGTACCGCTGATATTCCAAATCCATATACTATTCACCAATTATATTATACCACAATGGGGGGCGTTTTGTCAACACTGCCTTTGATATTTTTTACCGAGACGCGTTTTATCGATACCGAGATGTATTCCGCGTTTCTTGACAAAGCGGCTTGTTCATTGTATAATATAATAAAAAGGCGGTGATAGTGTGAAGATCGCGGTCTGCGATGACGACAGAGATTATTTGAAAAACGTGTTCCGACCCATAGCCGAGGCGGCGGTGAAGCGCTCGGGCGCGGACGCTAAGATCACCTTTTTCGCCGACCCGCGGGAGCTTCTGGAAAGGTTCTCCGAGGAGGGCTTCGATGTGGTCGTTCTCGATATAGATATGCCCGGTATGAACGGCAAGGAGCTGGCGGGGGAACTGCGGCTGCTGGACTCGTCGTTCTTTCTGGTGTTCGCCACTTCTTACCGCGACGAGGTATACAATACCATTCCCTATAGAATAAACGCGTTCATCACCAAGGACGGCGGCAGTGATAAGATGATCTCGGAACTCTCACGAGTGATAGAGGAACGCGTGAAATTCTCTCCCGAATTATACGCCGCCGAGATCGTCTCCAATGGGGAACATAAGCTTATGCGCTTCGCGGTGAACGATATTTTTTACTTCTGCTGCGTAAGCCGCCGCGTTTATCTTCATACGGCAAAGCGGGAGTATCAGCTTTCGGACAGCCGTTTCGCGGACGCGGAGGAACAGTTTTTGGGCAACGGATTTTACGAGATCTGCCGCGGGTGGATAGTCAACATTTCCAAGATCTCGCTGGTGGAACGCTCGGGCGTCACTCTCGACAACGGTGAGCGCCTGCCGCTCAGCAGAGGACGTTACGCGGAACTTCAAAAACTCCTGCTGGGGAATATTTTTCGGGAGAGTGAACATCTATGAACGAGCAGGCGCTTTTGGTTCAGGTGATATTACGCGGAACGCCTATGAGGTTTCTAGCCGTCTTTTTGGCGTATCTCGCGGACTTCGCGATATTCTTTTTCTTCGCGCATAGGATATTTGAAAAGAAGGCTCATTCTTTTTTAGCGGTGAATATCTGCTCTATAGCGGCTGCGGTGCTGTTCACCGTTTTCGGGTTCGATATTTACTCATTCGAGAATTTGCTCGGGGTGATATTCGATCTGGCGGAGCTGGTATTTTTAACGATATCCGTTACGTTTATCTACAAGGGAAAATTCGCGTTCAAGGCGGCGTATTCGCTGATCTTCATGACGATCCTCACGGCGAGCGACATCATTATGGCACAGCTGTTTATAAGCTTTATCAGTGCGGGAAACGGTTATTCCGTTTCCGGAAACGGAACGCTTCTGACACTGTTCTGTGTGCTGCTCAGAGTGTTCAGAGCGGCGGCGACCGCGCTTCTGTGCCGTTATATAAAGCGGCTTTCGGCGTTCGGTTCGGGAAGATACGCGGGGGTGCTGTGCTATATTTCGATTTTTCCGTTTTGCGTCGCGGCTTTTTTTGATCTGTTTTCTGTTGGAAATTTCGACGCGGACAGCTTTATCCTTATGGTTTTTGCGGCGCTGTTTATTATCGCGGCGGTGATACTGTTGGTGCGCTTTCTGCCGAAGATCTCCGCTGTGCTGTCGGTTCGCGGGGAAGTCCTTTCGGAGAATGTTCCGGTCGATAACGGCGGGCTTTCCCCGCGCGAGATGCAGAAGCTCCGCCACGATGTGAAGAACAATGTCGCGACGATAAACGCGCTTATCGACAGCGGCGACGGCGAAGAAGCAAAGCGGCTGCTTTCGGAGCTTGCCGAGCGGCTGGGGAACGCCCTCGGCGGCGGGAATAAGACCAACATTTCCGCCATAGATCTGACGGTCGGCGAGAAGGCAAGGCTCTGCGAGGAGCGCGGAATAACACTGGATATCCACGCCGAACCGCTCCCCGATACGAAAATATCCCCGCTGGACTTAAGCTCCGTTGTCTCCAACATTCTCGATAACGCCATAGAAGCCGCCGAGAAGTGCGAAGCGCCCGTGATAACGTTCAAGATATTCAAGTATAAAAGCTATCTCGCCATAACCTGCGAGAACCCGATATCGAAAGCCCCGCGCGTGCAGAACGGCGCTCTCGCGACCACAAAGGAGGGCGGCGGGCATGGCTTCGGCATGGAGATAATAAAAGAGATCTGCCAAAATAACAACGGCAGATATCAGTATGAATTCGACGATAAGGTGTTCAAGGCGTCGGCGTTTCTGGAGATGTGAGAGGTATGGCGGCTTGTTTATGTCCATATCAAATTATTTCAAAAAAATGTTCCCCCGCGGTGGGCGGGGGGTACGAGTGTTAAAATGCTCGTCCGATAAAAGAAAAATCCCTTTAACGACTTTAAAGCCGTTAAAGGGAATTTCGATCTGGAGCGGATAATGGGAGTCGAACCCACCACCTCAGCTTGGGAAGCTAATGGAATAACCATTTATACT
>CAYPWI010000061.1:0-8646 GCA_964414395.1 uncultured Ruminococcus sp. | reverse complement strand
GCGTCACGCGCGAAGAACACGATCTTCATGGTCTTTACGGGATCCTCCGCGTAAGCGCGGGTGACAGCCGCCGCTATCTCCTCCTCGGAAGAGGAACGCATAGCGCCTGCCGCGAAGAACAGATCAAGGCAGAACTTGCCGCTCGAACGGTTAGTTACCGCGCCGTTATAAGTAAGACCCTTGTTGGAATTATTTATCATAGAATTCAAAAAGCTCATTTTAATTGCTCCTTTCAAAAATCAAACCTCGACTCGACCGCCTACGGGGATTTTCAGTCCCCTGCGAAGTATGCTGTATGAGCCGAACTATTCTGTTGTGATAACATCTCGGCTTGCTTTTCATACACGGCGCTTTGCGCACTCCGTGTCCCTCGAAATATGCTTTGCTGCTTGAGCCGAATTACACGACCGTTTCGGGAGTTGAACCCATAACAGGAGTTACCGCTGTTATTGCCCATATTGCTGTATCGGTCGTTTTCAAGGCGTATTAAGATCATTATGGTTATGATATTTGATCTGCGGTGAACGCCTTATGCCGGAATAAACTCTAACTCGGTTCGGTTTTAAACTGCGGTACCCGTTCCCGAGCGCTCCGCGTCTTAAAGCTATGCTGTACGAGCCGAACTATTCTGTTGTGATATCATCTCGGCTCATTTTTCCATATACGGCGCGTTAAACGCACTCCGTATCCCTCCGGAATAATTGCTGTCAGAGCCGAATTCAAAGTGATAACACCTCGGCTCGACCGCCTACCGGGATTAAAAGTCCTGTGCGAAGTATGCTGTATGAGCCGAATTATTTTGTTGTGTTCTTATCTCGGCTCGGTTTTCTTTGACACGGATAACGCTTGAGGAATATCCGCGCCTCCTTTAATAATGCTGTACGAGCCGAATTATTTGCCTTTGGATGAGCTATTCCGCTCCGCGGGAGGGGTATGGTTCCCCTCCCGATAGGATTCGCTCCCCCTCGGGCACTCGCCGCCGTTTTTTTGCTGCGTCGCGGAGCAAAGCTCCGGCGGGGATCGAACCCACGAGACGCCCACGCGATCATTGCTGTAAGCGGCGAAATATAAAGCTGTGCGAACCGAATCATTTGCCGTAGGAGAGGCTATTCCGCTCCGTGGGGGATATGGTCTCCCCCGATAGGATTTGCCTCTCTTTCGGCACTCGTCGCCTTTTTAGCTGCTCTACCGACTGAGCTACGGGGCAAACCCCGGCGGGAGTCGAACCCGCGACACGCAAATCCGGTTGTTGCTGTAAGCGACGAAATGTAAACCTTTAAACACGCGGCAGTGTTATCTTCCACAGAAGCAAGCTCCCGGGGCGAAGACTCGAACTCCGCATCGGCGGCAAAGCCGCCTACGCCAATAAGAATAATGCTGTAACTGCCGCAGGATAAACGAATGAAAATGTATAATGGACAATTGATAATTATGGTGCGCCAAGATGCTGCCAAGGCACATTTTAAGCGTGACAGGCTTTAAAACTGCTGTTAGTGCCTTAATTGTCCATTGTCCATTGTCAATTGTCATCAGCCTTTGACCACTCCCACGGTAAAGAGTTTTTTGACGGGTTCTACCATATCGGACTGATTTGCCATGACCTGATCGATGTCCTTGTAGGCGAAGCGCGACTCCTCGGCTACGTCCGCTTTGTTGAACTTTGAGAGAACGACGTTCTGCTCTTTGAGATCGCACATCACCTTTTCGCAGGAGAATTCCTTCATCGCCGCCGAACGCGAATACAGTCTACCCGCGCCGTGAGAAGAGCTCATAAAGCTCTCGGGAAGCCCCTTGCCGCGCACTATGTAGCTATACGACCCCATAGCCCCGGGGATAATGGCAAGCTCGCCCTCGCGCGCTCTTATAGCGCCCTTGCGGTGAACATAGACGTTCTTGCCGTAGTGGTTCTCTATCGCCGCGTAGTTGTGGTGGCAGTTGATCTCGCAGGAATACACGGGCTCAATGCCGCAGTACTTAAACACGTATTTCGTGAAGATCTCTTTTATTTTGGAGAGCATCACCGCGCGGTTCTCGTAGGCGAAGTCCATAGAAAGCCCCATCCATTCGAGATAGCGTTTTCCCTCGTCGGTGTCTACGGGCAAGAACGGCAGGTTCCACTCGCTCGGGACGCTCGAGAACCATTTATCGTTCAGCGCGTGGGCTATTTTGTTGAAGTACTGCCCGACTATGTTCCCGAAGTGGCGGCTTCCCGAATGGAGCATTATGCAGCACATTCCGTTTTCATCTTCCTGAAGCTCGATAAAGTGGTTGCCGCCGCCGAGCGTTCCTATCTGGAAATACCCCTCGTCTATCTGCGGGAGAAGTTCTTTATCGAACTCGTACTTGTCGCCCTGTGCCTTTGCTTTATCGAGAACCTCCGAGGGCTGTTCCTTTTTATAGTGATTGAACCCCGTCGGGATATTGCGGAGGATATCGCCGCATATAGCCTGAACGAGATTTCCGCTGCCCGTTATCGTCTCGCGGAGCATTTTTACGGGGATATCCGTCTCCACGAACGCCATGCCGCAGCCTATATCCACGCCCACGGCGTTCGGGATCACCACCCCGTCACAAGCGATAACGCCGCCTATCGGCATACCCTTTCCCGCGTGAGTATCGGGCATCAGCGACACCCATTTGTGAATGAACGGGAGCTTAGAGAGGTTCTCCGCCTGGGAAAGACATTTCTCGTCTATATTCTCAATGCCCGACTGCCAGATCTTTATCGGCGCGGCGTTATCCAACTTATGTACAAACATAATATCCACCCTTATTTAAAAGCAATTTGCGAACCGAAAAGTCCGCTCCGCGCTTCGCGCTCCGCGAACTTTTCTAGCCGGCTGACGGTTCGGTTCACCCAGTTGAATTCACCGCCTTCGGCGGCTCATTCAACGCAATGGCACTCGCGCGTCGCTTCGCGGCACACGAGCGCTCATTGCTAGGGCTCACCTCGCCGTCAGCCGCTTTCGCAAATTGCATCCTTCGTTCAAACGCTGTTCTTAACGTTTGTTCCCTTGATGTTTTAAGTTTACCACATCTTCCCGAAAAAAACATATAAAAAAATCTGCGAACGGAAAAAACGCTTGAATTTTCATAGATTATCTGCTATTATTATATAAGAACGCTTTTTTGGTAAGGTGGAAAAAATGATCGACAAACTTTACATTAGAACCGCCGCATGGACTGCAGCCGTATTGGCTCTGTCGTTTTCCTGCTATCTGCCCATGCTCCTGAAAAACAATGGTATCCGGATCCCCGAAGCTCTGATCTTTGCAAAATACCTGTTTGTTATCGTTCCGCTTGCGGTTTCCGTAATTTTCTCATTAAGGCACGGGTCAAAAAACCGGCTTCGCAGCCTGTTTTCCGACAGAATAAGTATGAAGCCGATCTTTCTTTGTATAGCCATGGGAGCGATCGGTCTGATCTTCTCACTCGCTTACTCGCTTTTCTCGAACGATAAAGAGCTGTTCATTAGAAATTACCCTAACTTTTTCTCGGTCATCACAAGCGGAGTATACCTGTTTGTAACAGCTCTGGCGGAGGAATGTGCTTGGAGAGGGTTTCTGTTAAACGAACTGTCAGATAAAAAAGGCGCTCTTCCGGCGCTGATCTATACGGGAATTACATGGGCGGTATGGCACATACCCATGTGGACTGTCAGAAACGCTCTTGATTTTAAGGAAACGGCGATTTACTTTGTTTGGACGATCATGGTATCACTGATGATCGGAGTGTTTTTCCTTTCATATAAGAATGTAATAACCGCCGCGCTGCTGCATATGCTGCTTAATATGTGCTATATCGCGCCTGTTCGGTATAACGTTTTTCCGGTGGCGGGCATAGCCGCCGTGACGGTAATCCATTTTGTAAGAAAACGCTCTGAGACCGGCGAAAAACGATGAGCGTTCTCTCCAAGCGTATTACAGCAATTCCACGTGAGTTTCATAATGTCGAACAAGCGGCAATGCTGCTTGTTCGACATTTAAATGATTGACCTAAAGTGGAATTGCTGTAAGCGCTTTGAAAAATCACATATGAAAACCGCTTGCAAATCCATTTTTGATCTGTTATTATTAAAGCATAAGACATCATTCGGCGTAAAATCAAAATACGAGGTCGGGGTAAAGTGAACTTACGTGAACGGACAAAAAAACTCAAGACGGACATTCCGGCAATATATTTGGCGTTAAAAGACAAGAACACTCCGATCATCGCGAAAGTATTCGCCGGAATAACGGCGGCATATGCGCTCTCGCCTATTGACCTAATCCCGGACTTTATCCCGGTCTTGGGGTATCTGGACGATATTATCATATTGCCGGCGCTGGTCGCGCTGACCTTGAAATTTATCCCCGCCGACATTATTGAAAAAAGCAGACAGCAGGCAAAAGGGCTTTGGGAAAACGGAAGGCCGAAGAAATGGTATTACGCCATTCCCATTGTATCCTTTTGGATAATCGTGATCCTGCTGATACTGAAATTGATTTTTTGAACCTGTGAGGTGACGTCATGATCAGCTTTTCAAATTTGGCAGAGGAATGTGCTTGGAGAGGGTTTCTGTTAAACGAACTATCAAATAAAAATGGGACGCTTCCCGCTCTGATGAAAGCCGCTTACAAAACACGAGAAAATCTGCTATATTAAAACTGTGATAATAAATCTTTATCGAGGTGAACTATGAGAGAGTGCGTTTTATTTATCGCCATGAGCCTTGACGGATATATCGCGGACGGCCGCGGCGGCGTTGACTGGCTGCACGGACAAGGCAGCGACAGCGAAAACATTGACGTGTATTCGGAATTCATCAAAGATGTCGACACCGTTTTAATGGGTTGGAATCCCTATTATCAGATAACCGCCGAGCTTTCACCGACAAAATGGATATACGCCGATTTTATGACCTATGTCTTTACGCACAATGAAACGCACTCTACTGAAAATATCCGCTTTACGGACGAAGCCCCCGCGGAGCTGCTGAAAAAGCTGAGATCGGAAAACGGGAAAAGCATCTGGATATGCGGCGGAGCGGAGCTTATCGGGCAGCTTATGAATGAAGATCTCATCGACAGATATTATATCTCGGTAATTCCCACGATATTGGGCGGCGGTATCCGTCTTTTCGGGAATATCAAGAACGAGCTGCGGTTAAAGCTTATCAAAACACAGACCTATAACGGAATTACGGACCTTATCTATACACGTGGATAACGCGGATCGATCTTTTAACGGGAGGTGAAAATATGAGCGGCTTTTCCGAGCTTATCAAGAATTTTGAGAAAACGCGCGACTATCTCCGCGACTTCTTCATTTATGGCTATAAGGTACGCGGCGACTTCGACCGCAAGAGCGCCCGAACCTACGACGACGAAAAGCGCCGCATAGAGAGCTGGCTCGACGGCTGCCTGAA
Source organism: uncultured Ruminococcus sp. (assembly GCA_964414395.1). Lineage (GTDB taxonomy): Bacteria > Bacillota > Clostridia > Oscillospirales > Ruminococcaceae > CAG-115. The sequence goes on along the minus strand of CAYPWI010000061.1, from coordinate 3,239 downwards.
ATACGAGACCTCACAGCGCGGGCGGCAGACCTCTATTTCCGTTGACAGCGCGCGTATTTCCGAAAACCCGCTCTACAAAGCGTTCTACGCCAAAAGCTTCACCGACAACGATATTAAGCTCCACTTCCTGTTATTGGATATTCTCGCCGACCATGAGAGCCTTACCTTAAAGGAGATCATAGACGAGATAGACGCGCGGTTCGGCGTTCTTTTCGAGGAACAGACCGTGCGCCTGAAGCTCAAGGAATACGCCGGCGAGGGAATGATCATATCCGAAAAGCGCGGAAAAACCGCCTGCTTTTCGCTCTCCCCCGACCGCGTTCCCGATTATCTGAACGATTTTCCCGGACTTTCGGACGCTGTGAAATTCTTCTCGGCGGCGGGCATAATGGGGGTAGTCGGCGACAGTATTCTTAAATCGGAGGATCTGAGCAACGATCTGTTCTTCGTCAAGCATAACTACATAATACATACGCTGGAAGATTCCCTTTTGCCCGAGATGATCTCCGCGATAGAGGAAAAGCGGTTTATCGCGCTGCGGACGTTTTCTTCAAGGAACGGCTTCCCCAAAGAAAACGAGAACTTTGCCGTGCCTATGCAGATATCCATCTCGGCGCAGACGGGGAGAAGATACCTTATCGCGTATATCCCGCAGTATAAGCGCTTCAACTCGTTCAGGCTGGATCTTCTGCGCGCCGTAAGACAAGGGGAAGTCTGTCCGAGTTACGACGCTATTCACGATAAATTCGAGAAGAATATGACCCGCTGCTTCGGCGCGTCCTTCGGAGAACGCCGCGAGACGGGCAATGTCACGCCGCTAAGAGTGACCTTCTTCGCCGACGAGCAGACCGAGCAGCACATAGTCGAGCGGCTGGAGCGCGAGAAGCGCTGCGGGAAGCTGACGCGCGTCGCGGAGAACACCTACGAGCTGGAGCTCGAGGTCTTCGACCCCATGGAGCCTATGCACTGGATAAAGACCTTTATCGGCAGGATCATAAAGCTCGAGGGTGGCAGCGCGCCCGCGCGGAAGATGTTTTTCGGCGATATCAAACGCATGAATGAGATCTATAACGGTGATAAATTATGAATAATATATTCAGCGAGATCTACGGCGCGTATTTCCGCGCGGCGGCGGCTCTGCTCTCGCGGCGCGGTGAGCCGCTCTCCGAACAGGACGTATATAAGGCGGTAGAAAAGCACGGTTTCAGAGATTCGGCGCTGTTTCTGCCCAAGAAGCTCATTCCGCAGAAGGACGGCTCCGATTGGGGGCTGCTCCGCAAAACGGAAAGCGGACTTGAGCCCGTGACCCAAAACCCGCCGCCGAATATACTCACGGGTCTGCAAAAATCGTGGCTGAGGGCGATGCTCTCAGACCCGAGGACGGCGCTGTTCCTCGGCGATGACGAGCTGGAGCGGCTTTCCGAGAAATTGAAGGACATACGCCCGCTTTACAGAGCGGAGCACTTCCGTTTCTTCGATCAATATACCGACGGCGACGATTTTAAAAGCCCCGAATACCGCGCGGTCTTTAAGAAGGTATTGACGGCGGCAAAAAAACACGAGTCAATAAGGATAAGCTATCTCTCGGGTCACAATAACCCGATGAATATGACCGTGCTGCCGCTGAAATTGGAGTATTCCGTAAAGAACGACAAGTTCCGCGCGTTTTGCCGCACGGTGATAAACGGCAATCTGCGCGGCGGCGTGACGATAAACATAGGACGAATACGCTCAGCCGAGCTCACGGGGCAGCGTTTCACAAGGTACGCCTACGACGCGCGGCCGATGAAGCCGACCGTTTTCGACCGCCGCGCCGAAAAGCCCGTGACAGTTCTGGTAAAGCCCGAACGCAACGCCCCCGAGCGATTTCTGTTGGAGTTCGCGAATTACGAGAAGCGCACCGAACGCGATATCGAGACGGGCAGTCTGACGGTAAAGCTCTACTACGACTGCGCCGACGAGACCGAGCTGCTAATTCAGCTTCTGAGCTTCGGAGCGGCAGTCGAGATACTCGCCCCAAAGGAATTCAGAGCACAGGCGGCAAGGCGCGTTAAGCGGCAGGCGGAGCTTTTGAATATGGGAGGAACAGACACGTGATAACAGCAGATCAACACACACATTCGAGTTTTTCAAGCGACAGTGATGAACCGCTTCTTGAGATGGCGAGAGCCGCAGAGGAGAAGGGGCTTCAAACGCTCTGCCTTACGGAGCATATGGATATGGACTACCCGACGGGTGAATTCCTGCTCGATACAAAAGCCTATCACGAGAAGCTTCTCCGCGTGCGCGAACAGACGAATATCGAACTTCTGTTCGGCGTGGAGCTGGGGCTTATGGACTACTTAGCGCCGAGGCTTCAAGAATACACAAACGCGTGGGATTTCGATCTTATAATAGGCTCTTCCCATCTGGTGAACGGGGAGGATCCGTATTATCCGGAATACTTCGAGCGGCTCGGAAGTAAAAACGGCGTTCTGCGCTATTTTGAAAGTATCCTCGCGAACGTAAAAGCGATAGACTGCTATGACGTTTACGGACATCTCGATTATGCGGCGAGATATTCCCCCGAGAAGAGCTACGATCCCACAGACTACCGCGAGATCATCGACGAGATACTCCGCCTGCTGATAGGGAAGGGCAAGGGCATAGAGATAAACACCGCTGGGATAAAGAGCGGTTTGGGATATGTTCACCCGCATAAGTTTATTCTGCAAAGATACAAAGAGCTCGGCGGCGAGATAATTACTATCGGCTCGGACGCGCATGACAGAACGCGCGTCGCCGCGGACTTCGACAAGGCGCAGGCGGCGCTTGAGGCGGCGGGGTTCAAGAACTACACAGTATTCCGCGGCAGAAAGCCAAGCTTTATTGCTTTATAAAATTATCGTGTGGTTTTTGTGAAAAATTGCCAAAAATCAGTTTAAACTATTGCTTTTTTTATTATAATATGATAAAATAACATTATAAGGTAAAAAGCCTTATCCTTACAAACAAACGAGAGGAATGATGTTTATGAAAGTTACCATCACCGCGAAAAAGCTCAGCATCTCGCAGACATTCAACCAGTACGCCGAGCAGAAGCTCAGCGCGAAGCTTGACAGGTTCTTCCCCGACGAGGCGGAGGCAAAGATCACCCTTGCGGAGCGCAGGGATATGATCATTCTTGAGCTTACGGTAAAATATAACGGCATTATCTACCGTGCCGAGCAGACCGCCAAGGACAAGAACGACGCGCTCGA
>CAYPWI010000060.1:4261-8776 GCA_964414395.1 uncultured Ruminococcus sp. | reverse complement strand
CAGTATTGTGAAAATCAAACCGCAAAGATTGTCTGTTTTCAGTCAGGTATTAGTATAACTTTCTTTATCGTATTTTCTGACAAGCATTGATCGATAATAAATCCCGAAGCCTTTCGACTTCGGGGTCACGTTTTTATCTCAGATTAGGAAGAAGTTCCTCAAAGACCTTCTCCGCCCTCAGTCTTCTCTCATCGCTGAGTTCGTCCAGCTTCCGATACAGTGAACCGAGGTTCGTGCGCTGTACCCCGAAGACGATATAATCAAGAGAAAGCTCCAGTTTTTCAGACAGCAAGATCAGCGTCTCCATTGACATCGCCTTCATTCCACGCTCTATCTCATAAATAAAGTGCGGCGTGACGTTTACCATCTCGGAGAGCTTTTCCTGCGTCAGTCCAAGCTTCTTGCGCTCCGCTTTTATGCGGCTGCCTATCGAAATAAGATCCATACCGTATTCCCCCATTGCTATGATTTTAAATATAGTATATATCTTTTAGCTATAGTTTTATACTCTCTGTTCGATATATTTAATGTTCTTTATAGATATAATACAAGCAAAAAAAATAAGTCCGCTTCACCGGCGAACTTATTTTTGCCGTAAAATGACGACCCGAAGGGCTTCACTTGACATTCATCCCCCAAAGTGCTATAATAATATTTGATCGTGCATTATCTAGTCTTTCTCGAACCTCTCCCGCAGCTTTTTCAAGGCACGTTTTTCTATTCTCGAGATATACGAGCGTGAGATGCCCATATTCTTCGCGATCTCACGCTGAGTAAGCGGCTTGCAGACGCTGCCGTCAACGTCGGACACACCATAGCGCTTGCAGATGATCTCGCGTTCGCGGTCGGTGAGCTCGTCGGCTATGAACCGATACAGCTTCTCGGTGTTTATTTTAAGCTCCGCGTCGTTCTCAACGTTTATCCCGCTGCTGAAAATGTCCGCGATCGTAAGAGCGTTCCCCTCGGAGTCGGACTCGATGGGATCGTCGATATATAGTTCGGTCATTTGATGCTTGATCTTTCTAAAGTGCATCTTTATCTGATTATCTATACATTTAGACGCGTAAGTACTGAAATGATTACCCTTCTGATAGTCAAATGTCTCCGCCGCGCGTATAAGCCCGATAGTACCGATAGAGACAAGGTCGTCCGGATCTTTTGCATCGGGATAATTCTTCTTGACGATATACGCCACCAGCCGCAGGTTATGAACGATAAGCTCATCGCGCGCCTGCTCGCTGCCCGCGGCTATCCGCTTTATACACTCCGCCTCTTCCTTGGGCGACAGCTGCTTGGGGAACATATTTTTCCCGTCGAAATGCAGCCCGAAAAACAGCAGATTTTCCAGCGCGATCTTAACAAAAACAAACATAATACACCTCACAAAAAGGAAAAGGAGCCAATATGAAAAACTTTAAAATTTACAGTCAACAGCACCCTATGAGCCGCGAGTATTTCTCGCGGATATACGATATTCTGGAATATTCGTTCCCGAAGTCGGAGCGGCGCGGCTTTAACGAGCACTACGCTGAATTTAAGAAGCCGGAATTTCGCTCTATGGTGCTTGAGGACGATGATATTCTCGGCTTTATGAATTATTGGGAGCTTTGCGGATCTATCTACCTTGAGCATTTTGCCGTTATCAAAGAAATGCGCGGAAAAGGTCTCGGCGCGTCTCTTATGGACGAGCTGAAAAGAATATCCGACGACCGCCCGATGATCCTCGAAGTCGAACCTCCGAAAATAAGCGAAACAGCCGCGCGGAGAGTTCACTTTTATGAGCGCCTGGGATTTGTCCTGAACCCTTATAAATACTATCAGCCGCCCTACAGCAGCGGTGAACAGCCCCTGCCGCTCCTGATCATGTCTTATCCGAAAGCGCTTTCACGCGAGGAATTCACGGCTGCGCGAAACGAGCTTTACCGCACGGCATATGAATTGCCCGAGACCTCAGAGCTGTATTCCGAGAACATCTGAAAGCGTCTCCGGTATCCCAAAACATAAAAGCTTTTCTCTTCCCCCGCTGTCGGCGGGGGAATTCTGTTGAAACAGGGCTGTTCAAGCCTTTTCCCTATAATTCAAGTATATTCGACAATGCTTGTTTGATATTACGGTTATCTTCCGGATCTCCCTTGTCTATGGCGAAAAAGATCGATCAATAAGAAAAGATCCGCGGCACTTTATTATTTTCCGGAAAATTCTTGACAAATTTCGAGTAAAATGGTATAATTTATCTATGGCATTATGCCAAATGATTTTGTGAAAATTATCGGGGTCTTCCCGTTGTGAAAGGAACAGTTTATGAAAACAAAATGCGTTAAAGGAACACGTGATTTTCTCCCCCGCGAGGCGGAGCTTCGCGAGAGCCTAAGACAGACTATCTTCGAGATATACCGAGCAAGCGGTTTTTCACTGATCACCACCCCCGCTATCGAGGATTCCGAAAACCTTGACAAAAGCGACGGCGGCGACAACCTCAACCTTATCTTCAAGATATTAAAGCGCGGCGACAAGCTCCAAAAAGCACTGGCGAGCGGCGACGAGAAGCAGCTTTGCGATCTCGGTCTCCGCTACGACCTGACATTGCCGCTGACGCGATATTTCGCCGCTAACCGCAACGAGCTCTCCCTGCCCTTCAAGGCTATCCAGATGGACAGAGTTTACCGCGCGGAGAACCCGCAGAAAGGTCGTCTGCGCGAATTTATGCAGTGCGATATCGACGTTATCGGCGATGCTTCCCCCGACTGCGAGGTGGAGCTTATAAGCGTCACCGCAAAAGCGCTGAAAGCTCTTGACATAGGCGATTTCACGGTAAGAGTAAACGACAGGCGCGTTCTCAATAAAATGCTTTTCGAGCTCGGCTTCCCCGCTGAGGAGCTTTCCACGGTCTGCGTAAGCTTCGACAAGCTGGACAAGATCGGCGCGGACGGGGTCTGCGCGGAGCTTGCCGAAAAGGGCTTCGACAAGACCGCCGTAGACAAGCTCAAGAACATCGTAAATTCCCTGCCCGTCTCCCTTGAGGACATCACCAAGCTCGTAGGCGAAGAGACTGCCGAAAGTCTCGGTAAGATCATTTCGGAAAGCCGCAGGATCGCGGGCGGAAAGTACGGCGTTGATTTCGACATCTCGCTCGTCCGCGGACAGGGCTACTATACCGGCACGGTGTTCGAGGTTCGTTCGGAGAACTTCGGAAGCTCCATCGCGGGCGGCGGACGCTATGATAACCTCATCGGAAAGTTCACGGGAGAAAATATCCCCGCCTGCGGCTTCTCTATAGGCTTTGAAAGAATATTCAGCATACTCTCGGAAATGGGGCGCTCCGCTTCTTCCAAGGAGAAGATCGCGCTGTTCTACGACAACGGCTTTATCGACGTATACGAGAAGGCGGAAGAACTGCGCGAAAAATACGATGTCTCGGTATTCAAGACTCCCAAAAAGCTCGGTGCTTTCTTAAACAAGCTGCAAAGCAGCGGATTTGTCGGTTTTTCTTACGCGGACGGAAATGTGAGAACGTTTGAAAAGTGAGGTGCGTGCCTTATGAAGATATTGCTGCTCGGCTGCTCCGAAAGCTCGGCTGTCACTGTCGCGCTGTCGCGGCTGGGATTGGAAGCGGAGCTTAACGGTGATAACTTTACGGACGATATTTCGGCAGTATTTTTTTCGGGCGAATTCATAACACAAGGTGAGGACTGCAAAAGCACCGCCGCGGCACTCTGTAAACGCTGCCGTAAATTGGAGATCCCCGCCGTGTTCGACCCCGACCTCAAAAGCGTCCTGTCCGATAAGGAACGCGCCGATATCTGTGAGATCGCGGGACTGTCCGAGATCTTCCTTCCGAGCCTCGAGGACGCGAAGGCTCTCTGCGGGCTGGACGATCCCGAAAAGGCAGCCGATCGTTTTCTTGAACTCGGCGCGCGGAAGGTCATCATTACATTGGATAAGAAAGGGGCATACTTCAAGAGTGCCAAGGAAAGCGGCTTCGCTCCCACATTCCGCGCGGATAAGGTCGTAGATACCGAGGGAGCGGGAAGCGCGTTCGCGGCGGGGCTTATCAGCGGCGTTATCGAGGATATCCCCCTCGGAGAAGCGGTCATACGCGCGAACGCCGCGGGCTGCATCGCCATTCAATCCCCCGGCGAGCTTGAGGGACTTCCCACTATGGACAAGCTGCGCGAATATATGCTTAACCATAGATTTGCGGTAGAAGGCTGCAAGGAATTTTAATTATGAAATTATTTGTTACAGACCTGGACGGAACTCTTCTGAGATCCGACACCTCGCTCTCGGACTACACCGTCAACACTCTCAACAGTCTCATCGAACGTGGTATGATGTTCACTTATGCCACGGCGCGGTCGTACTCAAGCGCGTCGCCGCTCGTGAAGAAGCTGGCGCTCAGCTGCCCCGCCGTGACCTTCAACGGGGTATTCATCGTCGACCCGCGAACCGGAGAATATCTTATAGAAAACGGCTACTCCGAGAAGAGCCGCGCTGTCGCTATGGACTATTTTCTGT
>CAYPWI010000060.1:0-4251 GCA_964414395.1 uncultured Ruminococcus sp. | reverse complement strand
GGAGGATGTTGCTCCGCTGGTATACGCGTTTATAGACGGAAAAGAGCGCGTTTCTTATCTTGAGACGCGTATGAAGAATATCCAAAGCTATGTGGACGCACGGCGCGGAGACAAGCGCCTTCGACCCGTGAGGGAGCTTAAGGCGCTGTTTGAGGGCGATCCGTTTTATTTTACGATCATAAACCCCGACGACATAAAAGCACTTGATACGGTGTTCACCGAGGAAAACGGCTTTGCGAGAAATATTCAAAAAGATACTTACGATGATTACTATTGGTATGAGATCTACAACAGCACCGCCTCAAAATCTAACGCGGTGCTTCAAGTAAAAAAGCTTGTCGGCTCGGACTGTCTCGTATGCTTCGGCGACAATCTGAACGATATTTCGATGGTCGAGGCAGCCGATCTGGGAGTCGCGGTCGCAAACGCCCACAGCGATCTGAAAAAGGCGGCGGATCTGATAATAAACAGCAACGATGACGACGGGGTGGCAAAATATATTGAGGGAACAAATTACGGCTTTTCATAACAAGGAGCGTTTCTCCGCCGCTGTTGAGGCGGCTATGACGCGCGAAAAGGGCATCCACGGCTCGGTAGGGACTCAGAACGAGAAGCTTATCCACGCTGCGCTGAAAAACTACTATGCCCCGTACAGTGACGAACAGGAGATCAAAATAGGGAACTTTTTCGCGGACGCGGTATGTGAGGACGGCATATTCGAGATACAAACTCACGCGCTTTACAGACTTAAGGAAAAACTCAAGGTGTTCCTCGAATATTCCACGGTAACGATCGTTCACCCTGTGATAAGCGAATACAGAATAGTGTATATAAACTCGCAAAGCGGCGAGGTCGTAAAGGAGACCCCGACGCGCAAAATGAAAACGCTGCTCAGCGTGTTCAAGGAGCTGTATTCTGTCAGAGATTATCTGTGTGATGATGATCTCAAGGTGATGATCTGCGGGTTAAAGGCTGAGAAGAGGATATATTTCTCGGGCGAAGAGTTACCCGATATAAAAAAAAGATCGGCACGGAAAAAATGCAGCATCGAGATGGTACCCATTGAGCTGCTAAGCGAGACGGCGCTTGAAAGACCCGCTGATTATGAGATTTTTCTGCCTCGTGAAGCCCTGGCGGAATATCCCGACGGCTTCACGAAAAAGCAGCTCTCCAAGGCTGCGAAGGAAAGCTCCTCTTCACTTAGGACAGAGGTGCTGAGAACAGTCGGAGTGATCGAAAAAACAGGGAAAAAGGGCAATGAGTTTATTTACAGGATCTCTGAAAGGAATAACATATGATACATTTTTATGTTGGAAAAGCCGATACCGATGTTACGGGAAAGCTCCGCGGCGCCCTTGCGGATCTATTGGAGACCAACGCTTCCGGGCAAAAGATCATTTATATCGTTCCCGAACAGTTTGAATATGAGACCGAACGAGCCATCTACAAGCTTCTGAAAAAACGCGGTCTTCTTCGCAGAATGAGCGCCGTAGAGATCACCACCTTCACCGCGCTTTCATCGGACATCCTTTCCGAGTGCGGTGTAAGCCGCCCCCTCGCCGATGATATAGTAAAGAACGTGGTCATGCACAAGGCGGTCTCCGCCTGCCGCGGCGAGCTCGATTTTCCGACGGGCATCATTGACAAGGGGGGGTTCTGTGAGAAAATGATCGCTACAGTCACGAGCTTCAAGTCATTCGGATTAAGCTCCGCCGATGTGGAACGCAGCGTTGAGAATATCCGAAGCGACGTTCTCGCAAAGAACAACCCCGCGGTCTTCAAAAAGCTCGAAAACGTTTCCCTGCTCTACACCTCATACGACGCTCTGATGCGGGACAAGGGCTATCTGGACAGCATGGACGAGATCGGAATGGCTGCCGATCTCATCAAAAAAACAAATAAATTTATCGGAGCGGATGTTTTTATAGACAGCTTCAACGACTTCACCAACCATCAGCTTCGCTTCCTCTGTGAGATCATTCCGCCGACGAAGGACCTCTCGTTCGGCTTCGTTACGGACTATAATGATGACAGCAGTGTGTTCAAGACCGCGAATTCGCATATTTCAAAGCTTATCGGCAAGGCGAAGTCGGAGAATATCCAAATCGAAATGATCACCGACGGGATCCCCCCCAGATACGCGGAAAATTCCGCGCTCGGAGAACTTCCGCGCCTGCTGTTCCAAAACGAAAAAGAACCGATCAAAAACTCGAAGAGTATCAAAAACGAGTGTGAAGTCATCACCGCGCGTGAGATATTCGGCGAGCTGGACTTCGTGTGCGCGAAAATCAAGCAGTTAGCCGACAGTGGTATGCGCTATCGCGATATAGCCGTTCTGTGTACCGATGTATCGGCGTGTCAGAGATATATCGAAAGCGCGTTCAAGAAATATGATATACCGATCTTTCTCGATATGCACGAAAGCATACTGGGTCAGCCGCTCATAAACGCCGTAATGTCGCTGCTGACCGCTCTTCGCGGCTTTTCAAAGGAAACCGTGCTGAGCTGCATCAAAACACGGTTCTTCACCAAGATGGACGATGAGAAAGGAAAACGCGTCGGTCTGTCCGATTACGACATCAACAATTTCGAGAATTACTTATTTGAATGGGCGCTTTCCACCGAACATTTAAAAAAGCCGTTTTCGTTCACCGATCCGTATCTTGACGGAAGACCCGACAACGATCAGATCGCCGCCGAACAGATACGTAAAACCGTCGCGGAACCGCTGTGGAAGTTCTCGAAGGAGCTGCCCCACGGCAATAAAAAGATCGATGGCGCGAAGCTTACGGAAATGCTCTACAACTATCTGTCAAAGACCGTAAATATAAGCAGCGCGCTCAAAGCGAAATGCCGAATTCCCGGAACAGACGAACAGGACAGCGACCGCGCGGCGTTATATCAGCGCCTTTGGGATACGCTTATCCGAATATTCGATACGCTTCACGACGAGCTCAACGGGATCGATATCACGCTTGATGAATATTACAGGCTGTTTCATGATATCTGCGCGGGTACGACGCTCGCAAGCCCGCCTCAGATGGTCGACTGCGTTCTTATAGGCGACATAGACCGCACACGCGCCGAAAACATCAAGGCGGCGTTTATAGTCGGCGCGTCGTTCGACCTCTTCCCCACTCCCGCGCCGCAGGCGGGTATATTCTCCGAATTCGAGACCGAGCTTCTAAGAGAAAGTGTTACCCACAGCGATGAGAACGATCAGATGGAGTTATGCTTCCGATCCGCCAAGGATCAGTTCTCGCTCTCACTCTATCGCGCGTATAAGGCGGTCTGCCTACCTACGGAATACCTCTGTCTCAGCTGCTCAATGACCGATCGGTCGGGAGAAGCTATGCAGATATCAACGGTAACGGAAGAGCTCTGCAAGATCTTCCCCGATCTTGAGCTCAAACGCGCGGAGGATCTCGATAACGAATTCTACTGCCGCTCCGTAAACTCCGCGAAGCTTCGCTACGCAATGACCGCAAACAGTAATTCCACAGAAAACGCCGAGCTTGGAGAGGCTCTGCGCAAAAACGGCTGCGGAGAATTCGTGGATCAGATAACAGAACTGAAAAACGAAAGGAACGCAAAGTTCGCGGGCGGACATAGGATCTCCGCCCAGACAGCGGAGCTGCTCTTCCCGACAAGGGTCGGCGCTACAGCTATCGAAAATATGTCCAAATGCAAATTCAGCTTCTTCTGCGAAGACGGACTTGGCATAAGGGAGAGAACACAGCGCAGCTTCAACGACTTTAAGCGCGGCGACGCTATCCACTATGTGATGGAGAATATACTTAAAAGCTATGAAGCCGATATCCCGCTTTTCTGCACGCTTGACCGCAGAGATCTCTTCACGCTCTCCAAAAAGTACCTTGATGAGTACTGCCATAAAGAAACGAACTACAGCTTCTTTGAAGACGCGCGCTCGCGGTTTTTGTTCAACAACATCGCGGTCTCAGCCGCCGACGTGCTTATAACTATGCAGACGGAGTTTTCAGCGCGCCGCTATCGCCCAAAGTTCTTCGAGCTCGATCTCAGCGGGAGCGATCCGAAATTTATCATCGACAACGATGATATCGTGACCGGGACAATTCCCGAGGCTACCCTTTACATCGATGAAGAAAACGTGTCGGACAGCGTCCCGCTTTCCGACAAGACCCCCGTTGTAACAGATCGGAGATTTCTGACAGCGCCTCTGCGTATACCGCTCAGCAGGGACAGAACGCTCTCGGTAACGGGACGCATTGA
>CAYPWI010000059.1:0-8806 GCA_964414395.1 uncultured Ruminococcus sp. | reverse complement strand
TGCATAAAAGCACCAAATCCCGCAAGGAATCTCCTTGCGGGTGGTACATAATCCCTAATTCTTCGTTAGCGATACCACGCTAATTGATCGGGGAATTTTTTGTTTCAGAGATCCGCCGGCCACAAGGTCAGATCGTTTGCCTCACGCCAGCCGTTTTCGGTCTTTACGAATTTGAAGTCGGTCTGAAGGTTGAGGTATTCATTGCGGTGCTCGGGGAGATATTCCCCGTTGAATTTATTCTTGATATCTCTGAACACGATCCTTCTGAATTCAACGACGGTGTCGCTCTTTGAGATCAGCTGATACTCGCGGCGGACTTCTTTTAGATTGCCCTCAATAGTCTCTTTGCCCGTCCATATGTTATTGTCGAGCATACCTTTGGAACAATACAGTTCCCCGTAGTAGTTCCAAAAAGCACAGTGCGCCGCGAGCCATTTATCGGCAGCTTCCTTTGTGTACACGCTCAAGACCGTGTCGTAGAAGCTGTCATAGGTGTAGCCCCACGGATAATGATATTCGGGAACATCGTCGGGCTTAGTCCCGTTTTCGTCGGCGGAAGGACTTGGTTTAAAGACATCAGTGTCCATCAACCCGTCTATGGCTCCGCCTTTCTTATACGCCTCCGTGATCTCGGGAATACCGAGGCTGTCAAAGAATTCCTTGTCGGTCTGCGAATAATAAACGCTGTCGAGGTAGGGGTCTATCGAGAATTTCTCGGGCGGGATCTTATCCCTGTCAAGCCGCCAGCCGCCGCGCTCATATACCAGAACGCCTGTGGAGGCGGTTTTATAATATCGGTCTTCGTCCTCCAGTTCGGGGTACATAATGGCGTTTCCGTTTTCGTCGATCTCCGGGTAAGTGAGCGGGGAGAGATATTTGAATTCTATCGTGTCTCCTTTTCTGGAAAGAAACTTTACCGTGTCGATATTGATATCCGAAAACGGGCGCTGACCGCTCAGACCCTCGGCGCGGTACATAGCCCCGTCTATCTCCAGCAGTTTGGGTGGAAATTTGTAGTCTTTGTCGTCGAGAATAACATCATAGCTTCCGTTCGGATCAGCCGTCATAGTGCCTTTTGCGCAGCCGTAGAAATTGGAACTCTTCGCATAGTCTTCCGTAAGATGTTCCAGCATAGAGTCTATTACGCCTTCGGCTGTGTCGGGAATGGGAGAAGTTCCTTCAATGTCCGAATAACCGCTCGGGATCTGATAATAAACGCGTTCGATCGGCTCGCCCGATGCCCCGGAGATCTCGGGGAAGCGGAAACGCACATACTCGTAGATCGGGAAACCGGTAGTATCAAGCGCCGCGTCATTCGTAAACCATATATTAAGATCATTGCAGCCCTTGACGATAGGTCTCAGCAGCTCCTGAAATTTCTTGTCCCAGCTCGTGAACTCGACGGGCGTTTTTTCGATTTTCGGTTCGGAGGAATTTTCCCCGCTCTTGTCGGTATCGGAAGAGTTATTCCCTTCCTGCCGAATGACAGCGCCTGTGTCCGTTATTCTAGCCCCGATAACCTCCGGGAAGCCCATATAGTCCGCTTCTATGTAGTAGACGATACATCTTTTGTTGTGGAAGGCGGAGAGTGTCTCGGACATAATAGTGAATTTCACTTCTTCCGGATCATAGTCATAATTCTTCTTGAAGTATTCGCGGATAGGCTTTTCGAGAAGTTTGTCGCGTTCCTCGTTTGAAACAAAGGGCTTAGTCAGGTCGTTGGGGCAGTTGTCGGTCTTGTTGAAGTGCGTGATCGAGCCGTCTTCCGAGATCTTTACATCAACGGATATCGCGCAGGATATCTCGCGCTTTACTTCCCATTCAAGGATATGATCTTTTAATAAAACATCCTCCATGCCGGTGTGATAGTGCTGTACTTCAAAGACATTGTATTTTGAAAAATCCACGTCGGTCATCAGAGCCTCGGCGGCGGCTTTGAGTTCGTCGTCTGAAAGCGTCTCGTGGTCTTCTATCGAGGGATAGGGCGTTATGTTGCTGAACTGCACGACTTCTCCCGTCTCATGGTCGAGCGTAATGCTGCCCCGTAGATCACCACCGGTATTTCCTGCCGTCTCAAACCTGTCATAGATCTTGTCAAAAGCAGGCTCGCGGAAGCTGTTCAGGTATGTCACATTATAAGAGGAATTCCCTATCGTGATAGTCTTGATATCGGAGCCGCCCACATCGACGGTGTTATCCTCGTTGGAAGCTCCCCCGCCGGTGAATATCTCGGCAATGTAACGGCTTTGATCTCCGCCGTTCGGCGATATAGGCACCCGGAATTTCGTTATCGCGAATATCGCTATAGCGGCAGCGCATACGATCGCCGCGGCTATCCCCGCAAATTTCAGAAAAGAGCGGCTTTTATTTGAATTTGTGCGCAGCTTTACGGCTCTTCCTTCGTCCACGGGAGTGCCGAGATAGTCTTCGATGATATCGTCATCGAGATTTCCCATAGTCTTAATAAATTGTTCTTTAGTCATATCTCAAAGCCCTCCTTCGCTAAGTATTCTTTCAGCTTTTTCAGCGTCCGCCCGAGTGCCATGGCGACGGCGCTTTTGCTCATTTTGTGACGCTTCGCAAGCTCCTCGTGGCTTAGCATCTCCCAGTATCTCCCGAGGAAAAGTTCGCGGGTCTTTTGCGGAAGAGATCTTACAAATTCGCTTATGGCGGCGGAGAGATCGTGCGCCGAAGTGAGATCTTCCGCGGACTCCTTCCCCGAGACGAACTCGTCCAGCTCGTCGAACGAGAGCGTATCGCCCGAGCGCTTCTGACGCGAGAAGAAGTTTATCCTGTTTAAGGCGTTGTTTCTGGTGATCTTTCCGAGATATCCGCCGAGCGCCGCGGGCTTCCTCGGGGGAATGGAATCCCACGCGGACATATATGTATCGTTTACGCACTCCTCGGCTTCCTCATCGTTCTTTAAAATGCCGCGGGCTATTCCGGAACAATATGCGCCGTATTTTTTTGTGACTTCTTTAAGAGCGGTCTCGTTTCGCTCAAAGAAGAGCTCGATTATTCTGCTGTCTTCCATTCGGTCACCCCCTCTATAATTTAAAACAACATTTTTTTGGATACTTAACATAAATTATATCATATTTTTTTGCTTTTGGCAATTCGCCCTATTTTGAAATTCTGTTTTTGGCTGTGGAACGAAAAAGCCCCGCGCGATTTTGCGTGGAGCTTTTGCATTTATATGGACCCCAATATTTCTTTATAATGTATCAGCGCTCGTTTTTGCGCTTTCTGCTTACGATCATGCCGCCGATGATCATCGCGGAAGCAAGACCGAGTTCGGCAGCCAATGCGGCGGTGTTGGAGCCTGTGTCGGGGTTTGCACCGTCGCCTGCGCCATATGTGTCCTCACCGTATTTGTCCTTGAAGTCCTCGTAAGCCTTGTCTTTTTCTTCCTGTGTAGCCGCCGCCTTTTGACGGAATTGTTCGTTCAATACAACGACCTCAGAATCTGCATGCCAATCTATCATATCAATGCCTCTAGCCCTTACAAGCACTTCATCGGTTCCGCTGCTGATGTAGTATGCCATGCCGGCTCCTTCAAGAAAAAGGAGCTTCACGTCTTTAACATCAGGGCTGATGCCATTAGCTAACATGAGGTCTTTTACTTCCTCGCTGTACAAACGGAAATCAACGGAGCTGCACTGTTTATGTTTCTCGTTGATCATAGGATCTTCGCTATATTCCGAAAAAAAGCTGCTGGCGCGCAGTTCATCTTTTGCAGTTCCTACTGAAAAGACGACTCCAAGAAAATCGCCGTTGCTGTTTACAAGATTGCTGACATACTGATAGTAACCGTTTGAGTCAACTTCGGATATATTCAGTTCGCCCGTTTTGATATAATCTCTTATATCAGCGTAGTATTGTGGCATTATTGTTTTGGAATCAAGGAAGGTGTTGTCCTCCGGCCACCCTTTGATGGTCGCTACAAACTCCTCCGGGTTTTCCGCAAAGATAGACGTATCCTCGGCGATGTCCGCCGCGAAAGCCTGTGTGGAAATCGCAGAAGCGCAGAGCGCGGCGGCTGCCATTGAAATGATCGTTTTTTTCATAGTAACTCCTCCCGAGATGTTTATAAAAGCAAAGGCGCGCCTTGAAGTTCTTGTTAATTTTATTCTATCACTGTGCGAAGATAAAATCAATAATTGTGACAAAACTGTAATAAATTGTAACCGGTTTGTAACCTTTTGGGTCGGGGCGCGCCCATGTTTTTCGGAAGAACCGAGCGTCAGTTTTTGCGCTTTCTTCTTACGATCATGCCGCCGATGATCATCGCGGAAGCAAGCCCAAGCTCGGCAGCCAATGCGGCGGCGTTGGAGCCGGTAATGGGATTATCGGGTGTGGAAGGTGCATCGGTATCGTTTAAATATGGGGTGTTGTCAACGATATACTCGGGAGTATCAGTGCCGCCCATTGACGGAGGGTTTTCTCCGGGAGCGAGTTTGTCGAGTACTTCTCTCTTATATTCTTCATATTCGGCAAGCTTAGAATCCGCAAAGGCTTTAAATTCATCATTGATCTCAATAAGACCGCCATTTCCCTCATTGAAGATCTCACCGTTCACGCCGCCAAAATTCGATGCGGCAAGATATTTGGCTGTGCCGGTATCAATATAATAAAAGTTACCGATTCCCGTAACGAGAACAAACTTGATCTCCTTGCAGTCGAGGTTTATCTTATGCTTTTCCAAAACGGCGTTTATGCGTCTCGCGTTTGGTTCAAAAGCAAGTGAATCTTTTTTCTCAGAACGTGGTTCAAATACTCCAATGTAGGAACTCGAATCATCGGTGATAATTTGAACTGTGCCCGCGAATTTGCCATTTGTGTCAAGAGCGTCGGCTACAAATATTTCACCGTCATCTTGACCAATTCCTTTGGCAAAAGGTATTATGTCAAAGTTCCCTGTTCGGGCATAATCAAGAAAGTTGACATAATAATATGGCATGATCGTATTTGGGTCTGCCGAGATCGTCTTTCCGTCAAATTCCGCGGTTCCCGCGGCTCTCGCGAGTTCCTCGCTATTTTTTGCATAAACGCTTTTGTCGGACAGAATATCCGCCGCGAAAGCCTGTGTCGAAAGTGCCGAAGCGCAAAGCGCGGCGGCTGCCATTGAAATGATAGTTTTTTTCATAGTGATTCCTCCTTAATATCAATATGTCCATTGGTACCATCGCATTTGGCACGGATGACCATTAGAAATACAATTGAAACTTGAGAAAAGAGTATCATTGGTATAGGATTGAGACGTTCCATTCCAAGGATCAAAAATAAGATATTTGTCCTGCTTCCTGGTTGCCGCAGGAGTGTACTTCTCTATAACAACAGAATGTACATAGCCGCTTCCATCGTTGGTGATTAAATTCCCGATCGCATATTCCCCATTTTCTTCTGTGGTCAAAAAGTTGTTCAGCTGATTTATCTCCGCATCAGTCAAACTGCGTTCGGCTTTTCCCGTATGCGTAGCGGTCAAATTTTTATTTGCGGACGCAAATTCAATTGCATTCTCCTTGTCATCGTCGCTGCCAGTCTCATTATTGTCCTTGCTCATTACCGCTAACACAATGGCGCGCTGTGCCTTGTCCGCGAGAAATTGTACTGTGCCGCCCGAAGATTTGTATCCGTAATATGGCATACGGAGTCCGTCGTTATATGTCAGTGTTTGCGAACTGGTGTTAATTGTATTGCTTAAACCGTCACCGTTATTCTCTGCAACCTTTTTTGCCGCGGCAGCCCAGCACCATTTCGATTTGTTCTGGACGTATGGATCGGGGTCTTTCGTGTATGTATTAGTGCGTTCGACAAATTTCCACTTCTGATTATCGGCGGCAGCATTATAGGTTTGCAGTTGGACGGAAGTTCCGACACTGGCTAACACTAAGTTGTTATAATTGCTGTTTGCAAGCCTAATAACACAGCTTGAAGAAGCATCACCATCTATTACAAATTCCTGTGCCGCACTGTCGTTGGTGCCATCAATATCTACTGTACATCCGTTTTCAAGATTGCCGTTAGATTTACGCCAAACGTCCAATACCTTGCCATTGGGGCTGCACAATGCTTTGAACTTGTAACCGGATCCGGAAGCGATCAGTTGGAACGCTTGCTCAAATTTCAAGGAGCTCCTGGGCGTCAAAGAGATCGTTTTTTCATCGTTTTCGATCGTGATCGCATATACGCTTATGCCGGAAGAACCCATCGGTCTTATATTGTAAACGCCTCCTACCGTTAGCCCGGTCAGCTGAACTGACGCTTCCGCTATCTCTGTGCTTTCCGCTTCTTCTGCGGCAAGCTCGTCCTCTTGTGGTCTCGGACCTCCCGCGAACGCGTTAAGTCCCATCGCCCCCGCCGTCACAGCCGCCATAGCAAGCGCCGTGATCTTCTTTAAAACCTTCATAAAAAAATACCTTTCCGGGAATTTTCAGATTCCCTGACACATCCGCCGAATTTTGCCCTCTTCAATAAATATAAACAAATCAGACCCGTGTTTCCCAACACTTTTTTAAAATGTTTGTAGGAATATACAGATCGGAGGGGCAATTTTCAGCGCTTTTCACGATTGCCGGTCTATCAGACCGACTTCTCATCGCTGTAGACCGTGATGGTCTCTGTCTTGCCTTTGCTGTTTGTTAGTGCAAACACCGACTTTACGCGATACTTGCCGCTGTCCGGCCTGCTTTTGGTGCTGCATAAGCAAATAGAATTATTGAGATCTGTAAACAAGCAAGCTACGGACAAAAAACGCAAGCGTTATTTATAACCACATTGGCGTTTTACCTCCCTTTCCCAAATTATGGAGAAGCATTTTTTACCCCTCTATATATATTGTCTGTTTTTAATGTCGAAAAGGTACCCCCAAAATTTTAAATTTCCAAAAGTTTGGCACATATTGCCAAATCAATTATGATGTTTTTGGATAAATTGCCAGTAATTTGTGGATATAATCGCCATTATCCCATACCACTAACGAATTTGAATGTTCATCATCGCTAAAATCGAGGCACGATCTGTCGTGACCGTTGATCTTGATCTCCTAAAAAATATGATGTTCTGTGTTGAAATGCACTTTTATCATTTTGAATACATAGTATTTTCTTCCGAAAGGCGAAACAGTAAAAAAATTTCGGAACGTCTGATATCCTCCGATTTATCAGCGCTCGTTCCACGCGCGATGATTTTTGATACAATTATATCACAATGTGTGAAAAAAATTCAAGACCGATCGAAATAAAATATGCGCGCCGACAAAAGATCCGCCCGCCGGCGACCTTTTTAAGGCTGCCCGCGGGCGGTAGATATATTGTGTTTTATAGCTGTTACGCTTAATTCGCCATGATCTCGCAGATCTTATTGGAGAACTCCACGGGGTTTTCAATCGGCATACCCTCGATAAGGAGCGCCTGCGAGTAGAGGATATCCGCGTATTCGGCGACCTTGTCCTTGTCGGTCTCGTAGAGCGCTTTCAGCTTGCCGAAGATCGCGTGATTGGGATTTATCTCAAGCACCTTTTCGGCTTTCGCGCCCTTGCCGTCGGGCATCGCGGAGAGCACCTTCTCCATTTCCACGGAGAGCATACCCTCGCTGGTTATGCAGACGGGGTGATTTTTGAGCCTCTGTGAGAGCTTCACTTCCTTGACCTTGCCCGAGAGCTTCTCGGTCATAAAGTCGAACAGAGCCTTGTTGTCCTCCTGCTCCTTTTTGATCTCTTCCTTCTCCTCTTCGGTCTCAAGTCCGAGGTCGTCCGAGGATACCGATTTGTATTCCTTGCCGTCGAGATCGTGCATCATCTGCAGGCAGAACTCGTCCACGTGCTCGGTGAGATAAAGTATCTCGTAACCCTTGTCGCGCACAAGCTCGGTCTGCGGCAGGCTCTCTATTCTTGAAACACTCGAGCCGCTCGCGAAGTAGATATACTTCTGATCCTCTTTCATACGCGATACATACTCTTCAAGCGTCGTCATTCCGCCGTTTGAGGTCTTGAACATCAGCAGATCCTGGAGCTCTTCCTTGTTCATGCCGTAGCTCTCGTAGATGCCATACTTGATCTGCGCGCCGAAGGTCTCGAAGAATTTCTCATACTTCTCGCGGTCGTTTTTTTGGAGTTTTTTCAGTTCGTTCTTTATGGATTTTTCTATCGACTTCGCTATAATTTTGAGCTGACGGTCGTGCTGCAACATCTCACGGGAAATGTTGAGCGACAAGTCTTCACTGTCGACAAGACCCTTTACAAAGCTGAAATAGTCGGGCAGCAGATCGGCACATTTATCCATGATCATAACGCCAGAGGAATACAGCTGCAATCCCTTTTCAAAGCTCTTTGAATAGTAATCGAACGGAGCCTGAGACGGTATATACAGCAGCGCGGAATAAGTAGCCGAGCCCTCGGTCTTGCTGTGGATATGCGCAATGGGGTCGGTGTAGTCGTGGAACTTGTCCTTGTAGAATTGATTATAATCCTCGTCCTTAAGCTCGCTCTTGGACTTCTTCCAGATAGGTATCATGGAGTTGAGCGTCTCGGTGACGATCTCCTTTTCGTATTCGGGTTCCTTGCCGTCCTCGCCCGTGCCCTCTTTCATCTTCTCGTGCTCCACGTCCATTTTGATGGGGTAGCGGATATAGTCGGAGTATTTCTTGACAAGCTCCTTTATTTTGTAAGGCGTGAGGAATTCGTCGTAATTTTCTTCCTCGGTGTTGTCCTTGATCTCAAGCATGATAACGGAACCGCAGTCGTCCTTCTGCGCCTCGGAGATCGTGTAGCCGTCCACGCCCTCGCTCTGCCACATAAACGCCTTAT
>CAYPWI010000058.1:0-8900 GCA_964414395.1 uncultured Ruminococcus sp. | reverse complement strand
CTCCCTCTGGCTTGCCTCGCCGATGTCGCATACTGCCGCCGTCCTGAACCCCGCCTTCTTCGCGGAACGCACCGCGAACAGCGAGTCCTCGAAGACTACCGTTTCCTGCGGCACGGCGTACATCAGATCGGCAGCCGCGAAATAGACCTCGGGGGAGGTCTTAGCCCCGTACTCCGTGCAGCTGACCGCTCCCGCGAAGAAGTCCGCGACACCCAAACGCGTCAGCGCCGCCATACCCAGCGCCGCGTCCCCGGCAGTGGCGATGCTCATCTTCACGCAGCGCGCGCGGAGCATGGCAAGCAGCCGCGGCGCGCCTTCCTTGAACCCCACCTGTTCCTTATAGTATTGCTCCGTCATTCTCGCGAAATGGCGGACTATCTCTTCCGCGGAATACGGAAGATCATACGTCTCCCGAAGATAACAGGCGCTGTCCGCGAGCGTCATCTCATAGAGCGCCTTAGTGAGATCGTTCTTCGGACAGATGCCGACAATTCCAAGATACCGTTCTCCCAGCGTCCGCCACATTTCCGAGGAATCGAGCAGAGTGCCGTCAAGATCAAAAATAGCGCATCTCATCATACTGTTTTTTACCTTCCGTCAGATTTTACAGAACGTGCTCAAGGAACGTCTTGATACCGATGATCACAAGCACGATACCTCCGATAAGCTCTGCCTTTGAGCCCAATCTTCCGCCGAGCTGCTTCCCGCCGACCGCGCCCATAAGCGACAGCGCGAACGTCACCGCTCCGATAATAACAGCCGCGGGGAGCATTTTCACGCGAATAGCCGCGAAGCTCACGCCCACCATAAACGCGTCTATGGAAGTCGCCACGGCTTGGAGCAGCAGCGCCCAAAGCCCCACGTCCTTTGCCGCGGGATTTTCGGGAATTTCCAAATCACCAACGCGCAGCTCCCGCACGCTCTCGAAGATCATCTTGCCGCCGATGACCCCCAGCACCCCCAGCGCCAAAAAGTGGTCGAACCGCGTGATGTAATCGGCGACCCCCGCACCGAGGAGATATCCCAGAAGCGGCATCAGCGCCTGAAACAGCCCGAACATAAACGCTATCAGCAGCGCCTTGCTCCGCCTTTTCAGACTTATGCCGTCCGCGGCGGCAACCGCGAACGCGTCAGCCGACAGTCCCACAGCCACTAAAAAAAGCTCTGCAAAAGACATCAAAAACTCCTTATTTAAAAGCAATTTGCGAACTTTGCTAGCCGGCTGGCGGTTCGTTTCGCGGCTTCGCCGCTCTCCTTCACCGCCAGCCGCTTTCGCAAATTGCATGCGATTTTTAAAGGCGATTTTTCGGCATTATCCATTATTGTTTCAACGTCCGTTTATGGCTTTATTAAGCCAAAATCACAACAAAAATCAAATTTCTCGGCACATCTTTTTATAGAGCTGTTTTTTCTTCTCCCAATCGGTGGTTTTGGGATCGTTTTTCAGCAGCGAGATTTTCTGTTCAAATCCGATCCTCCGCTCCTTGTTTTCCTCTGCAAGGCGTTCCTTGTCAAGCTCGACCTTGCCCCAGTCCTTCTTCAAAGATCGCTCCACCTGCTTATCCATTTTCCCGAAAAACTCATTGAAGAACCGCTCGACCTCGCCGACAAATTCCTCATACGTTATTTCCAGAACGCCACTCGGGGAAGTCCAGATGCTTTTCCCGTTTTCGAGCGTATAGCCGCTGTGCCACCAAATTTTTAACTTCTCACCGCGGCGGAAAAAACCGATATTGGGTCCGCCGATAAGGTGCCCGCTGTCGAACTCCCGCTCTGAAAACCACTCGGTCAGCGGAACATACTCGTCGTCGAAATACCACTTATCAAACGCGTCGTCATCGTCGTCGGAATGAAGCTCCTGCCACCTGTCCGCAAGCCCCGGGAATTCCTCGGCGATATTATAGAACTCCCCGGGAACGCTTTCGGCTATGCTGCCGAAAATCCCCGAAAAGTCCTCGAGAAAGCGCGACAGCTGATAGTCGTTATAGCGTATATCGCAGTTCCAGAATTCCCGCGCCGCGTCGGAATACTCGTAGATGGTGTGCTCCCCCGCCGTTATCCACAGGTCGGAGTCTGTAAGCCCAAACCAATGCAGAGAAGGTCTCTCCTCGCCCCACGGAACTATTTTGTCGATATCCCGAAGCTTGAAATTTATTCTGAAAAGCGGCTTTCCGGCGCTCATTTCTTCACCTCTCGGCTGCTCAGAAGCGTGTTGTTTCGCGGATCGCCCGCGTCCTCGTCCTCGAGAACGTTGATAACGTCAAGCTCCGAAAACAGATCGCCGTCTATCCTTGCCTTTTCGCGGAAATCCTCAAGCGAGGAGAACCGCTCGTCGTCGATATAGAATTGGATATCCGACCACTCGCCATGCCGATAATCCGCGTCCATACCGAGCCTGTGCCTCATGCCGTTATGCTCCACGATAAACCTTGCCATAGGCGCGTTAATGGAAATGCACTCGTTAAAAAGCGCCATTATGTCGCCGGGTGTGCAGCAGAGCGGACGCCACTTGGGCGCTACAAAATGCTTGAATATTCCCAACATTGATTTTCCCCATTTCAATTATGTCTGATTTTGTGAATTTTGCTGATATTTTTCCGTCAGAAAGTTTTTCATTTACCGGCGGCAAATTTTTAAAGTTTGCCTGTTTTTTACGTTCCGATGTCCGACGCTCTCAGTCGGATAACTTTTCCGCCAGAAGCGGCGAATACTTATTGCGAAACTCCGTAAAAGTCCCGTTGTCGAGCGCCTCGCAGATCTTATCCATAAGCGTGTTGTAGAAGTACAGATTATGAATGACCGCAAGCCGCCCCCCGAGCTGTTCCCCGGCCTTGAAGAGATGCCGTATATACGCCCGCGAGAAATTGCGGCAGGCGGGACAGTCGCACTCGGGATCTATCGGGCGCGGATCGTCCTTGTAGCACTCGTTGGTGGCATGCATGATGCCGTTCCACGTGAAGAGCGTCGCGTGACGCGCGTTGCGGCTCGGCATTACACAGTCGAACATATCCACCCCGCGGTAAACGCCCTCAATGATGTTGGAAGGCGTTCCCACGCCCATAAGATAGCGCGGCTTGTCAACAGGCGCGTAGGGCAGCACGGTATCGAGAATGTGATACATCACTTCCGTAGGCTCCCCGACCGCCAGACCGCCTATGGCGTAGCCGTCGAGATCCATTTCGCTGATGATCTTCATATGATCCACGCGGATATTGTCGTAGGTTCCCCCTTGGTTTATGGCGAACAGCAGCTGATCTTTATTCAGCGTTTCGTCAAGGGAATTCAGCCGCTTCATCTCCGTTTTGCAGCGCTCGAGCCAGCGGGTGGTGCGGGCGACGGAATTGCGGACGTACTCCTCGGGCGCGGGATTTTCCACACACTCGTCGAACGCCATGGCTATTGTAGAACCCAGCCGCGACTGTATCTGCATACTCTCCTCGGGACCTATAAACAGCCGCCGTCCGTCGATATGGGACGCGAAATACACGCCCTCTTCCTTGATCTTACGCAGCTTGGCAAGAGAAAATACCTGAAATCCGCCGCTGTCGGTGAGAATAGGCTTATCCCAGTTCATAAATTTATGCAGCCCGCCCATTTTATATACCAATTCGGAAGTCGGGCGCAGGTGAAGATGATAGGTATTGCAGAGCGCGACGCGGGTCTTGAGCTCCCGCAGATCCATACAGGAAACGGCACCCTTGATAGCCGCCGCCGTGGCGACGTTCATAAAGAACGGGGTCTCGATATCCCCGTGAACGGTATGGAAAACGCCGCGCCGAGCCGCGCCCTCCGTCTTTTTCAATGTAAACATATTTTTCCTCCAAAGCGGGAAAGACCGCTGTTATCCCGCACGAGTTCTGTAAAATCAAACGAAAAAATTCTTTTTTTATTTTAACACATTTATCGGCGCAGGTGTGAAAAAAAGTCAATTTTTGTCAATTTGCACAAACCGGTGCTGCTGCATTAGTATATGATGACCAAACATCCGTTTTGCGAAAATATACCGCGGGCTCGTTGGCATCCCTTCGATAACGGGACATTCTTTTGTGAAAGTTTATTGAAAAATCAAAAGAATTATTGACCGGTCGGTCAATTTATGATATAATATATGAAAACACATTCGGGAGTTTCTCCTCCGAGGAGACCCGAAACAACTTTTTATACTAATTTTTAATTAAAAGTGGACAAAACTTTTTTGTTCGCCGAGCGCGGACGGGGGGTTTTCTTTTTTTGGCTGCCGAGCCGTCGAAGGACAAAAAAGCCCCGTCCGCGCTCTCGTACAAAAAGCTCCCGCGCTCAACGGACAAAAAAAGCTTTGCCTAATTTTATCGGAAACGAGGCATAATATGAAAAAAACCGAAAAAACCGAGTCCACGGTCTCAAAAATAATGAGCGCCGCCATGGCGGAGTTCGGCTCGAACGGCTATGTCGGCGGTTCGGTGAACAACATATGCAAAAGCGGCATAAACAAAGGGCTTATCTACCACAACTTCAAGGACAAAAACGCGCTGTACCTTAAATGCCTCGAGAAGAGCTGCCAAACGCTGGTGGAGCTCATCGCGGAAAGCGGCGCGGAGAGCGATCTTCTGCGGTATATGAGCGTCCGTATGTCGTTCTTCAAGAAATACCCGAACGAAGCGCACATCTTCTTTGAAGCCATATTGCAGCCGCCCGAGAAGCTGTGGAACGAGATACAGGAGATCCTCCAGCCGTTCGAGGAGATCAATGAGAGGATCTACCGCTCTGTAGTCTCCTCGGTCAGACTGCGCGAGGGCGTGACCGAGGACGAGGCGGCGGAGTATTTCAGGCAGATGCAGCGTATGTTCAACGCGTATTTCAGCAGCACTGCATATCGGCAGATGTCGCTTGAGAAACGTGTCGACAAGCACGAGGCGAACCTGCCGAAGCTGCTGGAGTTTATGATCTACGGAATTGCCGAAGGGGGTAATGAATAATGCTGTTGGTATTAAGATGGCTCGCGGTGCTGATCTTGGCGGCGCTCGCGGGGAAGCTGATATCCAAGCTCAGACTGCCGTCCATTCTGGGGTGGCTGATCGTGGGAATGTTTTTCGGACCTCACGCGCTGGGGCTCGTGTCTCAAGAGGTTCTGGACGCGGCGTGGTATAACACGATCATTATGTGGATGCAGTGCGCGTTCGGGCTGATGCTCGGGACGGAGCTTGTCTGGAAGAAGATCAAAAGCTACGGCAAGGGATTGATAGTCACGACATTAACGCAGTCGCTGGGGACATTCTTCCTCGTGACGCTCGTCTTCGGGATAGTATTCGCCGTGACGGGGATACCGATCTACCTCGCGTTCATCTTCGGCGGGATAGCTCTGGCTACAGCGCCCGCGCCCGCGTTGTCCATCGTCAACGAGTTTCACGCGAAGGGTCCCGTGACCGATACGCTTCTTCCTATGGCGGTACTGGACGACGTAGTGGCGATCGCGGTGTTCTTCACGGTGAATTCCTTAGTGTCGGGATTTGCCTCGGGCGGCTCGCTGCCGATGTATATGATACCCGTGATGATATTCCTCCCGATCGCTATAGGAATAGCCGTCGGACTTCCCGCGGGGCTTGTTCTGAAAAAGGTGAAAGGGCGGGTTTGGACGCTGGCGGTCCTGCTCGCGGGAATAACGCTGACGGTCGGGATAGGCTGGTTCGTCAACAGCCTGCTGTCGGGGATAACGCTGAACTATATGCTGATGGGCGTTTCGTTCTCCGCCGTATTCACGAATATGGTGACCGCCGAGCGCTTAGAGGAGATCACGAAGTATTTCCACCCGATCTTAGCCGTCAGTCTGCTCGCCGCGATAGTCGACCTGGGCGCGCCGCTGAACTATCACCTGATACTGGGCGCGGGATTGTACACCTTCATCTACATCGCCGCGAGAGGCGCGGGGAAGTATTTCGGGGCGCGGCTGGGGGCAAAGGCGATGAAGTTGCCCGATACCGTGAGGAAGTATCTCGGGCTGACGCTGCTGCCGCACTCGGGGGTCTCGCTGGTCTTTACGGGGATAGCCTGCTCGTCGCTGGCGGCGCTGCCCGAGCTTGCGGGGATAGTTCAGGGGACGATCGCCGCGGCGGCTGTCATCAATGAGATCATAGCCGTCATCGCCGCCAAGAAGGGCTTCGAGCTCGCGGGCGAGATCAAAACGGCGAAAAAGAGAACGGCGGAATAAATTTCTGTGGGAAGTGATACGGGTATAGCGGGACGCTGTATCAAAATCCGCGGGTGAACGCCGAAGCTTGCGGCGTTGTTTCCGATATATGTCAGAATTCGTCTTTTTGCACAAGAATGAAGGCTCAAAAATATGCAGATTGCTTGTTTCATTTGGTCAAAAAATATGATATAATATTAAAGTAAGATCATATTTCGGTTTGCGGATAAAGTCAGCAAGCCGATCCGGTGCTCTGTAACGCCTAAAAGTTGTGCGAGATCGGCGCGAATGATTTTGCCGGGCAAGGAGAACGACCTCGGGAAGGCTGCCGCCTTTCAAGGGAGTTCGACAACGCATAGCAAAAACAGGCGCGGCAAGATCGTGCAAATTTTAGGCGTTACAGAGTACCAAGTAACATTATATCTCTATTTCACCATTTGATCATTATATTTTCGGAGGCTATTCGTGAACAAATTTTCCACAACTCTTTTTTCAACCATTGCCGCTTCTTCACTTGTCCTAAGCTCTTTGCCGCTGACCGCTTCGGCTCGGGACGCTGTTTTAAACGACAACGCGCAGCCCGTGGTCATTCAGGGCGAGGATATCTCTTTTGAGTACATAAGCACGGTCTATAACGGCAAGGAACAAAAGCCCGCCGTTACGATAAAGTCGGGCGATACGACGCTCGTTCGGGATACGGACTTCACCGTCACCTACCCCAACGACTGCGCGAGCGCGGGCAAGAAGACCGTCAAGATAAAGTGTATAGGCAAATACTCGGGGCACTTCTCGGCGACCTATATGATCGAACCGCTCGACTGCTCCGAAGCGAACACAGCCGTCAACGTCGATATAAAGATCGCGGACTGCTTCTATACGGGTATGCCGCTTACTCCCGATGTTTCCGTCACCGTAAACGGGACGGCGCTCGAGAGCGGCGACTATTCCCTCGCGTTCTCCGATAACCTGAACGCGACCGACGAGGAAAAAGCCAAGTGCGTGATAACCTTCCGCGGGAATTTTTCCGGCAGCCGCACGGCGGATTTTTCCATTGCCAAGACCCCCTCAAAGGATCTCGATATACAGCTGGCTGTACATAACGGCGACCGCGTCGTATACGATCTCACCCCGCTGAAGCCCAAGGATGCGGAACTCGGCGCTGTGGAATTCTACCTCTGGGACTTCGTGCCCGAGCATTATCCCAAGATCGCGTTCAACGAGCTGAGCTTTACTGTGCCCGACGATCAGAAGGGCGGCACCGCCGTCGTTATCCCCGTGGTCGGCGCGCCGAACCGCGAGGATTACAGCATAGTCTTCTACCCGACCGTCACCGATAAGATCATACCCAAAGCGGTGATGAGACCTATCGAGCGCGAATATAACGGCGAGCCGATCTCCGTTGACGAGATAACGCAAAGCGGGAGCTATATTGCGGCGGACGGGAGCATCATCAGCGGCACCTGGGAGTTCTGGGACGAGCCGCCCGTGCTGGCGTGCGAAAAGCAGCCCTGCATCGTCACGTTCACGCCCGACGACCCGAAATACGCGGTCATCGACTGCGTCGTGTATGTAACGATCTCGCGCAAAAAGGCGGACGAGTTCACGCTGAAAACGAGCCGTTCGGAGATCTCGCCGTTTCAGAACGGGCAGTTCGTCATTTCGGGGATCCCCGAGGACTACAGAGGCACGGTGTCCGTCAAGTGCGACAACAGCGATGATAAGGATCTCAAAATAAACGAGGTCTTCTGCAAGGATCCCACGCGCCGCGAATATGAGGTGGAATTCCCCATAAAGGACGGTCAATACACTTTGACGGCGGAGCTGTCGGGCGATTCGGTCTACCTGCCCGCAAGCTCGAAGTGCGGCATCACGGTCGGCGACTATGTACCGCCCGAGGAGAAGCCCTCCGACAAGGTCACCACGCCCGAGGAGCTTGCCGCGCTGATAGAAAGCGCCGCCGAGGGCGGAACGGTCAAGGCGGAAGGCATACGCAGCATACCGCAGAGCAGCGTAAAAGCCGCGCGGGACAAGAAGCTCACGCTTGAAGTTAAGCGAAACAACAGCTTCACCTGGGTCATAGACACCTCAAAGCTCTCGTCGGTCGGAACGCTCGATCTGGACATCTCCACGGCGGTGATCCCAGCGTCGCTGATCGACAAGATAGGCGGCGTGAACCTCTATTCCTTCAACGCCTACGCGGTCGGTCTCGGAAACGGCGCGGAGATCAAGGTATCCGCCGCCAATAACAGGAACAAATTCGCCAACCTGTTCCTTTACGACACCACGGGCGAGCTGAAATTCGTCTTCTGCGCGCGGATACTGTCGGACGGCACGGCGCGGCTGGATATTAAAAAATCGGGCAAATACGCCGTCATCGTCGACAGCGAGACCAAGCTCCAAGGGGACATAAACAACGACTGCCGTCTGGACGTTCAGGACATTTTGGGAGTGATCGATCTGTTCTTGAATTCAAGCTCCGACACGGACATATCCAAATACGACCCGAACGGCGACAAGAGGCTGGACGTGACCGATATCCTGGCGCTGATCGACATTTACCTTAATTCATAAAAAGACCGCGCGGTGGGAGAGCACTTTTTCAAAAAAGTTGACAAAAATTTTTAGTCCGCCGAGCGCGGACGGCGCTTTTTGTCCGTGAGCGCGGACGGGGCTCTTTTCTCTTTTTTTTGGCTGCCGAGCCGTCGGTTTGTTATTAACCCTTGGCAGGGTGATGCCA